>CAMDAO010000001.1 GCA_945888595.1 Chryseobacterium gleum
ACATCAATGAAGGCACTTGGTGAAGAAAATAAAGTTAATGCATTAGAAAAACTTCCTGTACTATTATTAAAATCCATTAATTGCAATAGATTGGGGGCGCTTGTATTTGTTAAAGCAAGTTTTTTTCCATTAGGTGAAAACTTCATTGATCCAGCACCATATGCTGTAAATACTGGATCTAAAGTAATGCTTTCCCCACTTGCACTTATTACAGGCGCAGATATTCCAACTGAGCTCAAAAGTATAGACCTGAATTGGTTTGTTAAATAATCATGGGTTGAGACCCAAATATCAGTTCCATTGCAATGATAAGCCGCTGCAATTTTTTCGGTCCCAGAAGCAAATAATAAAACATTTTTTGTAACTACATCTCCTAAGCCACCATTCAAACTTATATCCACTGTTGAATAATTGAATCCTTGATCGGTAGTCGCTTGACATTCATCAACAGTAAAAATGTAATAAATATTGGTATTGCCAGGTTGTTTTAAAATAATACATGATTGACTACTTGAATTTGAGCCAAGATCACCACCATATAATCCAAACCCATTTGGCATTTGAATATTGTTTTTGTTCCATACATGTATTCCGTCCGTATAAAAAAGTGTGTTTCCTGATAAATCAGATATTGAAGAACATCCTTCGTCTGAAAATAATAAACTGCCAGTAATGTTAGCAGGCACTCCTGTACTAAAATTTACATAAGCATTATATCCAAAACACCAATTAAAGTTTCGTTGGCTAAAACAAAATAAGTTAGAAAATATAAATAAAACTAGTATTGCAGGACTATACCTCATATGTAATTTCAGTTTTTATTTCTTTTTTAGAATTAAATAGTATTTTACTAGTTACAAACTAATCAATGTAAAAATATTTTTTTCGATTAAAAGTTTTTCTACTTATAAAATAATCGCATATTCAAATGTAAACAACAAACATGTATTAAAAAAATTTATTTATTAAATTTATTACATTAAATATGATGTAAATATATATATAAATATATAATAATCAATAAATTACAGAGTTAATAATTACATGTGAGATTCAACAAATAAATGCGGTTTATTATCATTAATGTGTTTAGAAAAAGATAATTAGGTGTTTTAAATCCATAAATTTTTCTTGACAGGCTGTCTAAATTATTGATTAGAAGCATATTGCACTGAATATTCACATTGTCCAACTCCGTATGTTTAGAAAGATATTCTCTTCTTAAGTTTTTTATAGGGGAAATTCAGAGATAAATTTCGAGGCAATGTTCACCAAATTGAGTTAGAATTGGCCAAGTCAAAATCAGTTATCGAACCTTGAAACGGCGGGCAGATAAGTACCTTAAACTATCGATAGAACTGAGGTTATTAAATAAAAAAGGGAAAAGCAATCTACTTTTCCCTTTGAATTCAATATATAAAAAAATTAATCTCTATCTTTCAACCATTTAGCAACTTTGGGAGCTAATTCTTTTTGAGATCTATTTCCTACGAAAACGCCGATATGTCCACCCTGAAAAGGATAAATTTCATAATCTTTTGTTCCAACATATTCTCCTAATGGAGTAGTAGCACTAGGTGGAACTAAATGATCCTCAGTCGCATAAATATTTAATACAGGCATCGTTAAATTTTTTAAATTCACTTTATCTGAACCAACAACCAATTCTCCTGCAATTAATTTATTCTGTTGATACAGGTCTTCCATAAATTGTAAGAAACATGCACCCGCTTGATCTGGACTATCTGCAATCCATTTTTCCATTCTCAAGAAATTCGTCAATTTAGTTTTATCTTCCAACGAATTCATTAAACCTGATGTTTTATGAAACTTCATCATTGGTTTTAACATATCAAATCCCTCGTTTAAGAAACTTCCAGGTATAATTCCATCAAAGCCTCTAACAAGAGATTTAAAATCCATATCCTTACTCCATTTAAATAATAATCCATCATTGACAGAGAAATCTACTGGAGTCACGTGAGGAACTAAATTTTTGACTTTTTCAGGATGTAATGCGGAATAGATTAAACTAAATGTACCTCCTTGGCAAATACTTAAAATATTGATTTTATCTAATTTATGTTCATCGCGAATATAATCTACACAATTGTCTAGGTAACCATTGATATAATCATCCATAGTTAAATATTTGTCAATTTGCTTCGGGTATCCCCAATCAATTAAATAAACATCTAAGCCAGCATCTAAAAGATTTTTAATATAACTTCTATCCGGCTGTAAATCTAACATTTGGTATGTATTTACCAACGCATAAACGATCAATACAGGAGTTTTATAAGTTGCTTTAGTATCTCTATTATATCTGTAAAGTTTTAATTTATCTTCAGAATAAACAACTGTTTTTGGAGTTGTAGCAATATCAACCTGTTTTACCTCTTTTAGAGTTTCAAATCCTTTTACAATTTTAGAGGTATTTACAGTTAATTCATTTAAGAAATCTATGTTATTTAAATTCATTTTGAAAATAATTTATTGTATAAAAAAAGGGAAACGTTAATTTCCCTTTTCAAAAGTATGTTAATTTAATTAAACTGTAGCTTTTTTAGCTGTAGCTGTAGCTGTTGTTGCAGCAGTTGCAGTTGCAGCCGTTGTCGCCGTTGTCGCCGTTGTTGCAGTTTTAGCAGTTGTTGTTCTTGCAGCAGTTGTTGCAGCAGTTGTTCTTGCAGCAGTCGTTTTTGCAGTAGTATTTACTTTAGATTCTAATGCTTTAATCGTTTTTTTCAAATCGTGAATTGTTTGGTATAATTCATTTAATTCAGATTTTACAACTAAAGGTAAATGCTCAATTTTATTTTCGAATTGTTGTTCAATATTTTTCTTAACATCTAACGATAAAGTTGTCAAATCAGCTTTTAGTTTTGAGAACTCTTTTGTTGCATACAATTTAGTATAGTGTTTTTCATTGATAGCAACCCAATCATTAAAAAATGTTTGAAAAGAATTTGTTAATTCTAATTTTTTTGATTTTTCTACAATTAATTTACCTACTTCTTCAGCAACATTTTCACCAGTTTTATTCAATAAATATTGAATTTGAGCCAATTTGATACTATAAGTCGTTGATTTATCTAAAGACTCAACTGCTAATTCGATGTTTTGTTTGTCTTTAGCATTTGAAATCAATTTTAAAGCTGGTTCAAATAAGTCTTTATAAGATCCATTGATATTTTTAAAAGACTCATTGAATTTAGTATAATCAGCTGAAATGATTGTTGGGAATTTTTCAGTGAATACATTCCAAAATTCTTTGTATTCTTTCGTTGTATTTTGCTGTTTTTGAAAGAAATCGTGAATTGACTTCGTATTCGTCTCAATCAACGTATTTAAGTTTTGACCTTGAAAGAAATTAGAAAAAGTTTCTTCAGTGATTTTTTTGTATTGAGCAGGATCAAATAATGTTTTCATAGAATCAGCTGAGAAATTTCCACCTTTAACTGCATTAAAATACGGTTGGTAAAAATTTTGTAATTTCAAAAACAACGTATTTGTATTCATTGTATTTTGAAACAATTCTGGGCTAAACGTTTTAGGATAAGATGTATTCAATGACTCAAAAGTTGTATTCAACGATTTTGTCCAAGATTCAAACAAAGTATTCCATTGAGAGTAAGTTGCTTGTAATTGATCTTTCGCATCAGTAGATTTTTTCCCAAAATTTGATAATGTATTGAAGAAGTTCAAATTAAAATCAGATGCTTTTTTGATTGCATCAATTTGATTCTCATATCCTTTTTTATAAAAATCTTCTGTTTTTGCCTGAGTGTTTTCAACTTCTGTTTTAGTTTGAGAAGTTACATTGTTCAATAATGACAATTGCGTGTTCCACCAATTTTGGTATAACTCAGTTGTTTTTTCTACAGCATTACCAGATTTCAATGCTTCTTGAATTTTGCTTGTTGTGTCAACTAAAGTCTCAATAGACTTCTTTTGTGTTTCAACAATTGTTTCGAAAATTTCGTTCGTGTTATTCATTTTTTTTTAATTTTTTGACAAATTTATGACATTATTCGTTAACACACAATAAATTACAGTTATTTTATTGTGATTTTTTTAATAAAATTAAATTAAACGCTTACATCATATACAATCCACCGTTAATATTTAATGATTGACCTGTAATATAAGCTGACTCAATTAAAAATTTTACTCCTTTTGCAATCTCTGAAGGTTCTCCTAGTCTGTTTACTGGGATTTTAGAAACAATTGATTTTAATACATCTTCAGGCATTGCACCAACCATCTCTGTACCAATAAATCCTGGACAAATTGAATTAACAGTAATTCCATATTTTGCTGTTTCTATTGCCAACGATTTAGAAAATCCAATTAACCCAGATTTTGCTGCTGCATAATTCGTTTGACCAAAACCACCCGATTGACCTATTACTGAACTAATATTAATGATTCTTCCATATTTATTTTCTATCATAGAAGATAGGGCCAATTTACAAGTATTAAAAGCGCTGCTTAAATTTGTATTGATAACTTCATTCCACTCTAATAATTCCATTTTTCGAAATGATTTATCCCTAGTAATTCCCGCGTTATTTATTAACACATCTACAGATCCAACTGATTTTTCAATTTCTTCAAACATTTTTTTACATTCATTTTCTTCTGCTATGTTTGCTTGAACTGCAATTGCTTCTCCCCCTTTTTTTATAATCGCATCAACAATTAAATCTGCGTGAGACTTACTGTGGTTGTAATTCACAATTACTAAAAAATCAGGAGATGCTAATTCTAATGAAATGGCAGCGCCAATTCCTCTTGAACCACCTGTTACCAGTGCGATTTTCTTACTTTTTTGAGTTGTCATTTTATGAATTAAAGTTTAGTTATTATATGACTCTTTTACAATGGTTTACAAAATTACTAGAATTTCTATTTTTATTGAATCTTTTTTATAAAATTAATAATAAGATAACGTAAAAATCAACTCCCATTTCAATTATTTTAAAATTGAACGTTATCAGCAATTTACAAATAAAAAAAGTATTACCAAAATTAATTTAATCTATATGAGTGCTTTACATATTATTTTTTAACCATAATCATTGTTACAACTTTTTTTGTTTTAATTCTAAATAATTTATTAGCATCTTTACCACAATAAAGTTGAAACAAAATAAAACGGCAATGTTAGAAATAGGACAAAAATATGCACATTCATTTTCATATACTCAGGAACAAGTAGATGAATTTGCAAGAGTTACAGGAGATAATAATCCTGTTCATTTAGATGAGGAATTTGCTGCAAAATCAATTTTCAAAAGAAGAATTGCGCATGGAATGTTGGGTGCTTCAATTCTTTCTAAAGTTTTCGGAACACTCTTTCCTGGAAATGGTACTATATACTTAAATCAAACATTAAACTTTTTGAGACCTATGTATGTGGAAGAAGAGTATGAAGCCGTTTTTGAAGTCAAAGAATTGATTATTGATAAAAACAGGGCAATTATTTCTACCACGATTAGTAATAGCGAAGGGAAATCGGTCTTAAGCGGTGAAGCAACAATTATGAATATAGAAGCTATACACCAGAAATGATTGCAAAAACAACGGATGATAAAAACATCTACTACGAAGTAATAGGTAATTTAGCGGGGAGTGAAACAATCATTTTTTTAAATGGTTTATCACAAACTACTGCTGCTTGGGGATTAATAACGCCCTACTTTGAAAAAAAATATAAAATTATTTTGATGGATTTTATTTTTCAAGGTCAATCAGATACAGATAGTCCGGTGAGAGATTTTGATACTCATGCCAGTGATGTAATGTCTGTTTTAGATATTTTAGGTATTAATGAGGTTATTTTATGTGGCTTATCCTACGGTAGCCTTGTTGGACAACATTTTGCTGTAAATCATCCTGATAGGATAAAAAAATTAATTCTTATTTCTTCATTTGCTCATAAAACACCTTATTATGAAGCGATTGAATTATCTTGGAAAAATGCGCTTGAACTTGGTGGATATTCTTTAATGCTGGACGTAATGCTCCCGTATGTGCTAAGTGATGTATATTTTGAAAAACCATTAATTCCTATTGACTTTTTCAAAGCAACAAAAAAAGATTTTGTTGATACCGCATCATTAGCAAAATTGATGCAAGCAACTGCCGATAGAAAAGACTACAGATCAGAATTAACAAAAATAAAAACTTCAACTCTTGTTATACATGGGCGACTAGATGCTCTTTTCCCCGTATATTTAGGAGAAGTAATTGCGGAACAAATAAAAAATTGTATGTTTACGATAATCGAAAATGCAGGTCACACTTTGAATATTGAAGCGGTTGATAAAGTAGCAAATTCGATAGTCGATTTTATTAAAGTTGATTAATTTATTTTATGCAAACAGTCTTAATTACAGGAAGTACTAGCGGAATTGGGCTAGGAATAGCAAGAGAATTTGCAAAAGCAGGTTATTCGATAGCTTTTAACGGATTAGAAGATAATGCTGCTGAAATTGCGGAAAATGTTGGTAAAGAATTCAACATTAAAACTGGTTTCTATGGTGCAAATCTTTCGGACGTTCATCAACTAGAAGAAATGATTATTGCTATTGAAAAAGACTTTGGTACGATAGACGTATTAGTCAACAATGCTGGTATTCAGTTTGTTTCACCGATTGATGAATTTCCAATTGATAAATGGAATGCTATTATTCAATTAAATTTAAATGCAGTGTTTTACGCTTCTAAATTTGTATGGAGAGGAATGAAAGAAAGAGGATTTGGACGAATTATCAATATTGCATCTGCTCATGGATTGGTTGCTTCTGAATACAAAGCTGCTTATGTTGCTGCAAAACACGGTGTATTAGGCTTAACGAAAGTATTAGCTTTAGAGGGTTCTAAGCTAGGAATAACAGCCAATTCGATTTGTCCAGGATATGTAAAAACTCCTCTTGTAGAAAAACAAATAGCAGAGCAAGCTAAATCACATGGCATTTCAGAAGATGAAGTTATTTCTAAAATTATGCTTGAAAAACATGCTGTAAAAGAATTTGTTTCTGTTCAATCATTAGGTAAATTAGCAGTATTTCTTGCTTCAAAAGATGCGAGTTTAATAACAGGTGCGGCAATGCCTGTAGATGGAGGTTGGACAGCCCAATAATTATATATGAAAGAAAAAGCAAAACATGTTGGCTTAGCAATGCAGGGAGGTGGGGCACATGGTGCTTTCACTTGGGGAGTATTAGATCGACTTCTTGAAGAAGATAATCTAATAGCTGATGGTATTTGCGGAACAAGTGCAGGTGCAATTAATGCAGTTGTAGCAGCTTATGGACTTCATGTTGGGGGGAAAGAAAAAGCGAAAGAATTATTAGAACAACTTTGGAGAAAAATATCAAATTCTGGAAGTCTTATGTTTACACCTTCTATGATGGATAAATTCTTTTCGGGTGGAGATATGTATAATTCTTTTGGTTATATGTATTTCAATTCAATGTCACAAATGTTTTCTCCCTATCAATTTAATCCATCCAATACAAATCCACTAAGAGAAATTTTAACTGATTTAGTTGATTTTGAAGAATTAAAACAGTACAATCAAAAAAAATTATTCGTTTGCGCAACGAATGTGAAAACAAATAGAGCGAGAGTTTTTTCAAATAAAGAAATTTCAGTTGAAGCCGTTTTAGCCTCTACCTGTTTACCTCAATTTTTTCAAGCAATTGAGATAGATGGCCAACATTATTGGGATGGTGGCTATATGGGGAATCCACCTTTATTTCCATTAATAGAGAACACATCCGTTACAGATTTAGTTTTAATAAAGATAAACTCTATTAATATTGATGAAGTTCCGAAAACTGCTCGTGATATTTCAGACAGAATAAATGAAATTTCTTTTAACAGCAGTTTAATAAATGAAATGCATTTGATTCATTATAGAAATGAATTGGTAAGAAAAGGTATTCAATTGGATGAAGATAATAATTTAACATCAAGAGAAATTTTTGTTCATTCAATTTCCGGACATGAAGCTTTAGGTCACCTAAAATATTCAAGTAAAATGAATACTTCTTGGGAATTTTTATCGGACCTTAAAAACAAAGGCCGACTTTATGCTGAGAAATGGTTAGAAAATGAATTTCATTTGGTTGGATTAAAATCATCTTTTGATGTGGAAAAACATTTCTTTGATAAATATTAACCTGAATTCCACTGAGAGTGAATTTATAAATTTATCGGGTTACCCAAAAGTTGCATTTGTAGCTTGAATTCAGCATTCAATTTTTGTTGATTAATTGACAAAGCGAACCAACTCGCGATTCAGTAATATCTTATGCGTGCCTTCTGGTGTTGATACAATACTATAATCCTTGGCTTGTTCTTCTCCAACGGCGATTTTAAATTTGCCTCTAATTCTCGCCATTACCTCATTCATATTGTTATCAATAACATCGGTCAGCCTGTCAACAGCTTGATCAATCATCTTGTTTGAAGGCTGACTGCAGAGTATAGCGTAATACGATCGAAGTTCGGCTTTGTGGTCTACTAAATAACTTCTTGTAATTCCTTCAGGATGATTTAAATACAATAGATAGAGCGCTTTCTCTTTCGGGTTTAAATTAATTTGTAAATCACCTAATTCAGTTAGAAAAATATTTTTATTCAATCCTCGTATTTCCATGCTGCTATTCTGCATTAATATACTGGAGCGTTGGCGAAATAAGATATTTTCTCGCAATCCATCAATAATTTCAATCAGTTGGCGCACATAGCTGAGGTTTACATCTCTATCTGTTATCGCCTGCATACAATCTTCACAAATATCTCCAGTTCTCATTTTTAGTATGATTTCCGTTTTGTCCATGCATAAATCCATCAGACATCCTCGAGGTGTTTTGTGCAAATTATCAAAAATTTCGCTCTGTGAACGATACATTAGACTGCGCAGTAACCAGGCAGCAATTAAATATGAAATTGGAAATCGGTCGTCAATGCTCGCTCCAAAGTAATGACCCCAGTTACTGGTATGAATAAAATAATTTTTTAATGTAGGATCAATACTTCCAAACCAATTATGAGTATTATCCATATCGGATAAAAGAATTACATGATCTTTTGAATCAATGTCGTTGTCTTGTCGGAATTTTACACACACAGAGAATAATTGATCCCATGTTAAAACAGGTAAACTATGAGGGAAGGTAATTTCTTCAATAAAGGTGCGACTTTCTGAAATTGAATACATCACGCTAGTATCTTTTTTCTCAAAATCGCTCTTGTCTATGTAGGTTTTTTCTGTTTCAGATCCTGGTAAAATAATTGGCTCAGAAGATACATATTCAATACTTCCTCGGTGCTTACGAAGAAGATTTAATACGTTGTTAAAATCTTCTACTGAATATCCTTGAGAGCGTATGAGATGTACCTTCATGAGTTTTAATATTAATTATTCCTTCTATCCTTGTTTCTAAAGATATCAAAAATATCTCTCTTTTGATTACCTTTTGATTTTTCTTCTGCATAATGTCGTATTGAATCACTGACATCTCCCATGAAAGAAGCATAACCACTTTTGCTAAAATTCATTACATTCTCTTGTCGAATATTTAACATGTGTGATGTATGTATTGCATCGAAATCTGCCCCTAAGAAACTAAACGTCCATTTTTCTGTTTCATCTAATTCTTTAATTAGTTGTGCCACATCATGATAGGTGTACATTCTAGACGCATTTTCATGTCCATCAGTGATTATTATCAATACGACAGACATCTTATCTTCCTCTAAGTCTTTTCCATACTTATTCTTAATACCATAAATAGATTTTCCCACAGCATCAAGCAAGGCGGTGGTCCCGTTAGGAACGTATTTTTCTATCGTTAAAAACTCAAGAGAGGTTACATCTGCAAAGCGGATTCGATCTTGCACATCGTGATTAAAAAAAGTGAGTGAACACAAGTATTTTTGATCTGGGAATTCTACATTTAGCTCTTGAATAGTTTTCAATTGCGTATTGAATCCTTCGATGGTTTGACTCTCTAATCCAGCCATTGAACCACTTTGATCTACGATAAAATGGTAAAGTGTTGTTTTGTTTTTCATATTATTTAGTTTTTAATGTTTGGCAAATATATATCCTTTGTATTCCTTCCAACCAATCCTTGCAAGCTTGCAACCGATCTATTTTCGAAGTATTTGGAATCTAAATTTGTCTAAAAAAAGGGTTTAATTACTTTACAAAATAAATTGAAGGTAAATACCTTAAAATGAAGTCTAATAATCTAGTTAACGTCTGTTTCTTTATGAAAATTCTTGAATATTGAAGTAACGAAAAAAGCCCCTTTTTGAGGGGCTTTTGGGGGGGATGTGGTCCCACATGGACTGAATTACCGAACCAGTTGAGGGAGGATTTAATTAGAATTATTGAATGGGAGTTTACATTAAGCAATTCTATATAAGAGTGAGAAGGGGAAAGAGAATGAAGAAAAACAAAAACGAGAATGACGCTCTCGCTCTCATTCTCGTTTTGTTTTGTGGTCCCACATGGACTCGAACCATGGACCACCTGATTATGAGTCAGGTGCTCTAACCAACTGAGCTATAGGACCGTGAAATAATCAATAAATTGATTGATTTCGGGTTGCAAATATACACTTCCTAAGTTGAATAACAAGAAGAATAAGTAATTTTATTTAAATCGTAGGTTCCTTCGCGCTCTTTCTCCAACAGTAAATTTTTGTAATTCGAAACGCGAAATTATCCCGTTTTCTAGAGGATTAAGCGTTATTTTAATTGAAATAACAGCTAGTTTGATTGCAATCAATTCGCTAATCTTCTGCAAAAGTGTATTACATTTCAATTTCTTTCTTTAATTTCACGAGCACTTACTAAAATTTATACAATGAAAGGATTTGTTAGCATCATATTTCTACTTGTAACTTTTTTTACAATCTCACAAAAGGTCTTAACTCCAGAATTAATGTGGCAATTAAAGCGCGTTTCTGGGGGTACGCTATCTCCCGACGGGAAATTGATTTTGTTTGATCTTCGCAGTTACAATATGCAAGCGAACAAAGGCAATACGGATATCTATATTTATGATATTCGGAAAGAAAAAGTGCATCAGCTTACTTCAACACCTTTTTCTGAAATGGATGCGCAATGGGGAAAAGACAATACGATTTGGTTCATGTCTTCAGAAGTGGATGGTCTTCAAATATGGAAAATAAATTCTGAAGGGGAAGACAAAGTAAAAATGT
Source organism: Chryseobacterium gleum (assembly GCA_945888595.1). Lineage (GTDB taxonomy): Bacteria > Bacteroidota > Bacteroidia > Flavobacteriales_D > Crocinitomicaceae > CAIUKX01. The sequence continues at coordinate 11,250 of CAMDAO010000001.1, forward strand.
CAAGTTTTACGCAAATTGAAATAGAAGGATTTAAAATTTCTCCTAAAGAAAATACGATCGTTACGATTGAAGTGGTAAAAACAGGAAAAACGCTCCAGGATAAATACCCTGATTTACCGCTGTCCAATGCACGAATGGAGGAAGATTTAATGTATCGCCATTGGGATCATTATGATGATTATTCCAAGAGACATTTATTTGTTCATTCAATTGAAGATGGGAAAATCATCGAACAAGGAACAGATGTTTTAGTAGGAGAAAAATTTGATGGAATTTTACCTCCTCATGGCGGATCAGACCAATTTTGCTATTCTCCTGATGGCAAAACACTTATTTATACTTCAAAAAAATTAAATGGAAAAGCGTTCGCTGTAAGCACAGATTCTCAATTGTATCAATACGATATTTTGAAAAAATCCAGTACGGTTTTGACGGAGGGATATAATGGCTATGATGTGAATGCTTCTTACTCGCACAACGCGAAAAATATCGCTTGGATGAGCATGGCTATTGATGGATGTGAATCGGCTAAAAACGACATTATTACTAGAAATCTTTCCACAGGAAAAGATGTCAATTTAACATTGAACAATGATGTTTCTGTAACTGATTTTCAGTGGCATCCTTCTGGTAAAGTCATTTATTACATTGCAGCAATTAAGGGAACAAAGCAAATTTTTGAAGTTGATCTTGACACGAAAATTCACCGCCAAATAACGAGCGGACAGTTCGATTATGTTAGTTTGGCAATCACTGATGATGAAATAATTTCTGGTCGTCAGTCTATGGTTGATCCAACAGATTTTTGTTCGATTTCTCTAAAGAAACTAAAAGTGAAACAAGTGACAGAATTCAATAAAGACATCCTTAAATCGATTGAAAAACCAACTGTTGAGGAAAGATGGGTTGAAACATCGGATGGAAAAAAAATGTTGGTCTGGATGATTTTACCTCCCAATTTTGATGCTACTAAAAAGTATCCAACTTTATTATATTGCCAGGGAGGTCCGCAAAGTCCTGTGAGTCAATTTTTCTCGTATCGCTGGAACTTCATGGTAATGGCTTCAAAAGGATACATAATTGTTGCTCCAAATCGAAGAGGATTACCCGGTTTTGGACAAGAATGGAACGATGCTATTTCAAAAGATTGGGGAGGTCAAGCGATGAGAGATTACCTAGCGGCTATTGATAATGCTGCCACCGAGCCATATGTTGATGAAACGAGAATGGGGGCAATTGGCGCTTCCTACGGTGGATATTCAGTGTATTTTTTAGCAGGAATGCATGAAAATAGATTTAAGACATTTGTTGCGCATTGTGGCTTATTTAACTTGGAAAGTTGGTATGGAACAACCGAAGAATTGTTTTTTGCAAACAATGATATCGGCGGACCTTATTGGCTTGAGAAAAATAAAGAATTATACAAGAAAAATAGCCCTCATAATTATGTCGATAAATGGAATACTCCCATTTTAGTAATCCATGGTGGAATGGATTTTCGTGTTCCAGAAAGTGAAGGTATGCAAGCATTTCAAGTAGCACAATTAAAAGGCATAAAAAGTAAATATTTGCATTTCCCTGAAGAAGGACATTGGGTATCAAGTCCTCAAAACGGTTTGTTGTGGTACAGAGAATTTTTTGAATGGCTGGATACCGATTTACATCCCAAACAATAAGCAATTTTCTGGTATAGAATTTAACAATAAATTAAGAGTTTCTTTTCGGGTTATTTTGTTAACTTTGTTTCTTACATTTTATTTTAGAAGTTCTATCTATGTGGCGTAAATTTGCAAGTTTAATATTAAAAAATCGTCTTTTTATACTGTCTATCATTGCTATTTTGACTGTTTTTTTCGGTTATTATGCAGTATATCACTTAAAAATAGATAATAGATATGGGAATACTTTACCAAAAGATTCTCCAGCTCAGCACGAATATTTAAAGTTTAAACAGCAATTTGGGGAAGATGGTTCAACCCTTGTTCTTGCTGTGCAAACGAAAGATCTCTATACAGAAAAAAACTTCAAAAAATGGAAAGAATTAGGCGATTCTATTCTTAAATATGACGGAGTTCAAAATGTAGTTTCTGAAGCAACGTTATTTACGATCCGGAATAATATTAAAGAGAATCGTTTTGATTTAAATAGAATTTTTTCCGACACCTCTTTCAAAGAAAAGAATATTGATTCTATCCGAAGAGAGATTAAAAGTAATCCCATTTATAATCACTTGTTATACAACGATTCCACCCATGTCTCCTTGATGTTGATTGGGATGAATGAGAAGTTTTTAGCGGATAAGAAGAAATCAAAGGTTGTCTTTAAAATTGAAGAGCTAGCGGCCAAATACAAAAAATATTTTGGGGAAGTGCATTTTGCAGGTTTACCGCACATGAGAGTGGTGGTAGGAAAAAGAATTGTTAGTGAAATGTATATATTCTTAGCATTATCTGTGCTCGCTTCCTCCCTTTTATTATATGTATTTTTCCGCTCATTTAGGGTAGTTTTGCAATGCAATGTAGTGGTGTTCGTTTCCGTTATTTGGGCATTAGGAAGTATTGGTCTATGCGGCTTTAACCTTTCAATTATGATGGCATTAATTCCACCATTGATGATTGTTATCGGTGTGCCAAATTGTGTTTTCCTAATAACCAGATATCATCAGGAAGTTGTCAAGCATGGAAATAAAATCAAGGCATTGTATACGATGATACGAAGAATTGGAGCCGTTACTTTCTTAACAAATCTGACAACTGCCGTAGGTTTTTGCACCTTCACAAGTTCTGAAAAATTAGCAGAATTTGGAATCATTTCATCCATTAATATTATGGTTGTTTTTGTATTATCCATCTGCATCATTCCTATTTTAGCTTCTTTTTCTAACATACCAAAAGAGCGCCATTTGCGCCATTTAACGCGTGTTTATTCGCAAGGATTTATTGAGAAAATCGTTTATTTGGTAACGTATAAGAGACCTTTGATTTATGTTTTATCTATTCTACTTACCATATTTAGTATCTATGGTATGACGAAAATTAAGGCTACTGGCAATCTCACGGGTGACTTACCAAAAGATGACCCAATTTTAGTTGATTTGAAATTTGTTGAGAAAAGTTTTGGAGGAGCAATTCCTTTTGAAATGACGATTAATTATAAACATGCAGGAAGACTTTTCAAGCAAGAAACGTTGAAAAAAGTCGAAGCTATTCAAGAAAGTTTTGCGAAAGATTCGTTGTTTTCCAAAAGTTTATCATTGGTAGATTTTATAAAAGTCATTAATATGGCATATTATTCTAATAATATTGATCAATATAAAATTATCTCAAATAGAGATAAAATGAGGTTGAAACAGTACATTGATAAATTCGATTTGAGTAATGCGAATGGAGGAAATCTTTCTTTAAAAGAGCTAGTCGATACGACCAATACAACCTTGCGTATCCGGACTCAAATGAAAGATATTGGATCGTATGAAGTTGCTACAAAAGTCGATTCCTTAAAAAATAAAGTCGATTCTATTTTAAATCCTGATAAGATAAAATTGGAACAATTATACGCAAAAGTAGTCAAAGGCAAAAAAATGTATATTGACTCAATTGTATATGGTTACCCAGCAATCTATAATGGATTAACGGCAATTTTAAGCAAAGGAAATCCTGACAAACAATTGGCTTTTGATATGGATTCTGAAATGATTAGAAAGTATTTTAACAAAGCTGGCTTTGAGAAAAATTTGAGACAAGCCATTGATGATGAATATTATGACTTGGTCTTCACTGGAACTTCTGTTGTTTGCTCTGCAGGAACGAAATACTTATTTATTAGCTTATTGCAAAGTTTAGTATTTGCTATATTATCTATTTCTGCATTGATGGCAGTGCTCTTTAGATCGATGAGAATTATCATCATTTCAATGATTCCAAATATTATTCCTCTATTATTTACGGCAGGTATTATGGGCTATTTTGAAATTCCGCTTAAACCAAGTACGCTTTTAGTTTTTGGTATTGCTTTGGGAATAACAGTTGATAATGCAATTTTATTCCTTGCAAAATATAGACAGGAATTAAAAATGCATAATTGGGATATCAAACATGCTATATTATTGTCTCTTCGTGAAACAGGTTTAGGTATTTTTTATACATCCGTGATTTTATTCTTCGGGTTCATTATGTTTGTTTTTTCTCAATTTGGTGGTACAAAAGCGCTTGGAATGCTTGTTTCATTAACAATTATGGTTGGAATGGTTACTAATTTAATTATTCTTCCTGCTTTGCTTTTAAGCCTTGAAAGATTGGTTACCACTAAATCTTTTGAAGAGCCTTATTTTGATATTTACGACGAAGAAGAAGACATAGAGCTGGATGAACTTCAAGTAGAAACGATAGAAACAAAACTTTAATATATCATACTGAAGCAATGAAAGGAATCATTTTAGCAGGAGGATCAGGAACGCGTTTACATCCGCTTACTTTGGCTGTAAGTAAGCAATTAATGCCTGTGTACGATAAACCAATGATCTACTATCCTTTATCTGTGTTAATGAACGCTGGGATAAATGAAATTTTGATAATTTCTACACCACATGATTTACCCCATTTCAAGAAATTATTGGGAGATGGAAGCAGCCTAGGATGTGATTTTCAATATGCCGAACAACCAATTCCGAACGGTTTAGCGCAAGCATTTGTAATTGGAGAAGAGTTTATCGGGAAAGATAAAGTGGCTTTAATATTAGGAGATAATATCTTTTATGGGGTCGGAATGGGAAATTTATTGAAAGATAATGCCAATTCTGTAGGGGGTGTCGTATATGCTTATCACGTCAATGACCCAGAAAGGTATGGAGTTGTGGAATTTGATGAAAATTTCAATGCGGTTTCTATCGAAGAAAAACCAGAAAATCCTAAATCTAATTATGCCGTCCCAGGTCTTTATTTTTATGACAATGATGTGGTAGAAATTGCTAAAAATTTAAAACCTTCTGCCCGCGGTGAATACGAAATAACGGATGTAAATGCTGAATATTTAAGAAGAGGCCAATTGAAAGTTGGTATTCTCAATAGAGGTACCGCTTGGTTAGATACAGGAACTTTTGCTTCGCTCATGCAAGCAGGTCAGTTTGTGCAAGTGATTGAGGAGCGACAAGGATTAAAAATTGGTTGTATCGAAGAAATCGCCTACAGAAATGGCTATATTTCAAAAGAGCAATTAGTAGAATTAGCCAAACCATTAGTAAAAAGTGGGTACGGAACGTATTTGATGAACATCGTAAAAAAATAATGCAAGATTTAAATCGGTATACGCAACTTATTGAGGATGAAATAGAAAAAATTGATTTCCCTTCAATACCTGCCAATTTATATGACCCTTTACGTTATTTCTTGGTTTTAGGAGGAAAAAGAATGCGTCCAATCTTAACGCTATTAGGGGCAGAAGCGTTTGGATCTAAAGTGGAACAAGCATTGCCTTGTGCAATCGCGGTTGAATTTTTTCACAATTTCTCCTTAATTCATGATGATATTATGGACCAGGCTCCACTTCGAAGAGGCCAATCTACTGTTCATACAAAATGGAACCAAAGTATTGCCATACTATCTGGCGATGTTTTATTAGTCAAAGGCTATCAAATGTTGACCAAGCAGAATGCAGTTGTTTTACCTGCTTTATTAGATCTATTTAATCGAACAGCGATTGAGGTTTGCGAAGGACAACAATATGATATGGATTTTGAGAACAGAGACAATGTTTCTATTCCTGAATACATTGAAATGATTCGATTGAAAACTTCTGTTTTATTAGGCTGTGCCTTGGAAATGGGTGCAATTGTTGCTGGAGCTTCCAACGCAGATAGAGAATTAATCTACGAATTCGGTCAACAAATCGGAATAGCTTTTCAAATTCAAGATGATATTTTAGATCTATATGCTGACCCCGAAAAATTTGGAAAACAGGTGGGTGGTGATGTCATTTCAAACAAAAAAACCTTACTTCTTTTAACAGCTTTTGAAAGGGCAAATACGAGTGAAAAAGTTCAATTAGAAGAATTACTAAATGAAACACAAATGGATGTGAAAGTGTCTTCTGTTAGACATTTTTTTGATTCATTAGGTGTGCGAGAAGCATGCAAAGAAATAATGAATCACCATTATTCAAAAGCGAAAGAAGCATTAGAAAAAATTGATATTCCAACCGATAAAAAAGCGCCATTGTTAAATTTAGCAGCTTTTTTAATGGAACGAGAAGTTTAATTTTTGAGCGATTAATCTAAAATGTGCTTGCTTCTTATTAAAATATGTTTGAATCTTCAATCGTAGCTAACACTTTTCCTTCAGCCATTATTTATAGATTTTTAGAAAGGGCGAAAAATTTTCCAATATACTTTGATTATAAATGGATAATTGATAAAAATTAAGAAGTATCAAAACAATACTCACACCATAAATCAGGTAGTGCTTTTTCTTTTCAAAACAATATGAAATCAAGCAGGCCAATGGTAAAGCAAAAACAGGATAACTCTGGGTTAAGGCTCTTGTAGAATAACTGGCACCATATTTCCAATCAGACCAAGAGATAATTACCCAAATATTTAATAAGCAGAAAGTGAGTACAGATCTTCTAAATGGTTGATTCTTCATAAAGAAAAAACCAATTATCATCAAAATGGCGACAGGTGTGTATAAAAACCATCCTTTTTCAGGTCCAAATAATACCCGAAACCACGGGTTTAGGAAATACCATTTGCTTCCTACATCATATATAATCGATCCAGTGGTATATTTCCAATACAAAATTTGAGGTAATAATCCAATGATTCCTCCTAAGAAACAAAGAATAATATGATTTTTATTTTCCGCTACTTGCTTCCATTTCAATGTTTTTTCTTCCTTTGATTGTGTGCTCCAAAGTATAGGTATGAAAATTATCAAAAGTTCTGTTGGTCTCGAAATGATGGCTAATGCAGAAATTAACCCAATGAAGAATGCCCAAATTGTTCTGGGTGATCGATGCCATTTCAACGTCAACCAAATCACTCCCGCATACAAGGGAAATATATACGTATGACTCATTCCTCCATCTATAGAAATATATTGTATTAGATTAGAAGTTAATGCAAGTAGAATAAGTGTGAGTGTAGTAGTTTTATCATCAAAGTATTCCAACAGTACTTTTCTCAAGAAAATAAATCCAACAAATCCCCAAAATATTCCCGCAAACATAATCGCATATTGATAAGGCCATGAAAAACCATCTGAAGGCGCATCGACTAACGTAGCAATTGCATGACCACAAAAGAAAAATGGGCTTTGCATAATAGCTACTCCGCTCAAATATTTATTGGTAAACTTTTTACCTTTCACATTTTTAATTTCACAAACTTGATACAAATATCCTCCAGTGACATTATAGGTAGAATCAATAGCAGAGATCCATTTTTGTTCTTTTACATCGTGGTAGATGAAAGTGCTCGGTAAATACATATAGTAGCCAAAAGCATCCCAAGAAGTTGCATTGTACCCATTTTTTGTATTATTTTCAAAATAAGAAAATCGAACAAGTAAGAACGAAAATACGATCAAGAGCAGTGAAAGAAAAGAAATTTTATTTTTCAATTGGTTTGATTTTAAATTCATTACAAAATAAAACAAAAAAAGAATACAAAGTGAAGTAACTTTCTATGCAGCGCAATGTTATAACGTTTATAATAAGAAGTTACGGTCTTCCCAGTTGTTAATTCTAAAATTAGATCAATTTTTTAATAAAGCGGTAGATAAATTAAATTTAAAGTCATGAAAACAATTGCAATCACTTTTTTGGTATTACTTTCATTTTCTTCCATGTCACAAAATGAAAGAATAGAATCTTCTGCACTTGACAGTTTGATTTGGAAGAAGATCAATAATTACCGAAGCTCAAAAGGAGCTAAGCCGTTTGTCGTATTTGAGGACTCCTTAATGCGCCAGTTCTGCAAAAGAGTAGCCTATCGAAATTGTGTAAAATCCGTTCCGCTGCATTCTGATAGCGCAGGATACTGGAGTAACGCTGAATGTTTATATCGTTATAGTGAAACTGGTATGGGTACCGTGTCGATAATTGATGCAGTTCATCAATTGGACTATGAGTTTCTTGCTGAAAAAACAGTGCAGGCATGGATTCATTCTCCAACGCATGAAAGAGAAATATCTAGACCAGAATATAATATTGCTACAATTGTTTCAATCATTTTAATTAATTCTAAGAATCATGAAATCATATTAGATGTAACGTATCATGCTCTAGATAAAGAGCATAATACATTTAACAAATACATTTATCCGATCAAAAAAAAAGGGAATCCAAAATGAATCCCCTTTCTATTAATTAATAAGATACTTATTTTACAATCACTTTTTGAGTCATTGTATTCTCGCCAATTTTAACTTTTACGAAATAAACGCCTGTTGTGTATTCACTGGTAGATAATTTTATGGCATGAACGCCATCTTTCATTGCACCCAAATTTTCAGAAACAATCAATTGTCCTAATGCATTCATAACCACATAAGAAACAGTCGTTGACTTTGGTAATGCAATTTTCAAGGTAGCATCATCTGAAGTGGGATTTGGATATACGCCAATTGAAGCATCTGTTAACGCAATTGTTTTAACACCTACATTTCCACCTGAAAAACGAATATTATCAATAAATAAACTTGATAATGCTTGGTCTCCGCCGCTTATAAACACAATAATTGTGTCAGGATCTGAAGCGATTGACAAAGGAATCGTAAATGGAGTATACGTTCCAACGGCGTCGGTAAAATCAAAACTCCCTCCACCTACAGTTACTCCAGCTGCATTAAATACAACATTAATAAATCCAATATCACCGCTCACGGGCGCCCATTTATAATACCCTGTCATAGAAGTTGGCGAAGCACTAAAAGGTTTTCCGCTTATATTTCCACTCCCAAGATCTAAAAATCCATAAATTGCGATTCCAGGAGCAAAACTCATTCCACCCATGTTTACTGAATCAGGAATGAGGTTCAAAGCATACGCCCCTTCTTGGGCATCCGCAGTTTTGTGAGCCGTAGCAAAATTTAAAGCTGCATACGACTCATTTAATGTATACCAATCATTGGGATCTTCAGCATCAATGATATCCCAGTTTTCAAAACTTGGATTTGGAATGGGCGAAGAATAAGAGCTACCATCAGCAAATCTAATATTGTCAATTTGAATCCATGATCCTACAGCAGCTCCAGACCCGCTTGTTTCAGAGGAAATAAATCCTAGGAATAACGTATCAGGTACTAAGTTGAGAGGATTAATTTTAAACGCAAATCTTTTCCAAGTAGATTGAACCCCTCCAATTCTAAAAATATTCATGTCAAAAGTAGAACCTCCATTTCCTAACATTACATAAACATTCGCAGAATCATCTGTTACAATATTACATTTCGCATCAAAAATTAATGAATCTGCAGCAAGTGTGAAAGGTGTTCCTCCTGATGGACCAGCTCCGTTGACATTCCCGAGCACAACAAAACCAAAATTTGGATTTCCATTTAAATCAATGGTTTCAAGTTTTAATGACTTCGTTAAATGTGATGCATCTGTTGAAGATGAGATGGGAGCTGGAATTAAATTGGGAGGAATTCCAAGAGTATATCCTCCTTGCCATTGGGAGGGTGTACTAGCAATATTCTTTGTTGTCCAAACATTAAATCCCGATTGAGATAATTGATCTTGCGAAAAAAAACTTGAAATAGCTCCTGCAAGAATAAAAGTAAGTAGTAATTTTTTCATATATTTAGTATTTGTTATAATGGTCTTATGCAATACGCCGTTTCAATCTTCAGTGTTGTTTGAGCATCGATTCACGGTTGTTTCATAGTTTTAATGGCAATTTACGTCAATTTAATGCACTTAGACTATATTTTAAACTAAAAATAACAAGAAAATTCGAAGTATTCCCATTAGTTTTGATATTTTTAACAAATTGGACTCGGTAATAAAAAATAGTATTGGTAGTATATTGAGTGAAATGAACTCAATTACCTCGAATGATATATTAGTAAATATAGTAGATTCTAAGACTTATTTTATTAATAATGAGATAGATAAAAGTGAATTCACCGAAATCGTTACTCCGCCATTAAACGCCCTTATTAAAATAAATGAGCATGTTTTCCGAGAGTCTGGTGTTCAACCGCTTTGTATTTGCTCTCTTTTCTTTGAATGGAATTTTAAATCAAAACGAGTAAAAACGCCTTTGGTTTTAATTCCTCTTCGTTTTCGGAAAAACAAGTTAAAAAATGAAATTACATTTGAAAAATTAACGGACGAATCTTTTTTCAATCCATTTTTGAAAACTTATTTTAAGCAATCCTACTCCATTGAAATTCCAGTGTTTGAATTGGATGAAAAATTTAGTGACAATTTTCAATCGTGGATTTCCTCTATTGGACTGGAAGGCGAAATTCAGCATGAATCGCATATCGCAAATTTTCATCATCATCGATTTCAGATTGTCAAGGATTTAGAAGGATTAATCGAATTAGAAAAAATAGGAGATAATGTTTCTCAAATACTAGGGCAAGAAGATGTTGAAAATAATACAAAATTTAATCTTACTACTACTAATTTATTTCCAGCAGATAATGATCAATTAACAGTTTTCAGCGAAGTAGAACTTTCGAACACAGTCATTCAAGGTCCACCAGGAACCGGGAAATCTCAAGTCCTATCGAATGTATTGGGAAAAATTATGCACGGTAATTCCACAGCTCTTGTGGTTTCAGAAAAGAGAGTCGCGCTGGAGGTACTGCAAAAGAAATTAGGACAATTTCAGTTGGATGATTTTTCGTTTATTACTACTACTGAAACGATTTCGAACGATTTCATTTCTTCGCTAAAAAAAGTGTGGGACCGAATGGAGAAAACAAAGGTGGTTGGAATTACTAATTTGAATTTATCTGAACAATACCTTGATAATTTGCAATTGCAGCTGAATCTACTTTCTAAAAATGATTTAATTGGAGGTGTTAGCTTTGATCAATTTAAAAATCTTTCTAAAAATTATAATCTATCAAAAACGGATTATACAAGTGATTCTCCAACCATTTCTGAGTGGGAAAAAGACTTAGAAATCATTGAAAAAATATATGTAACAAAACTCCCTGAAATAATCTCTTTTATTCCTTTTGACGTGTATAAGAATGATTTATTTGAAACATTCGATGTCAAAATTGAAGCGTGGAAAACAACAATTCAAGAACTTTCTGTACATTTTAATATCACTACGGTGAGTGAGATTCATACGGCAATGAAATCTGCTGCGGTTTGTCAAATCATTGAAAATGAATCATGTAAATCATACTCCTTACTCCTAAATCCTGAATCGAAAGAAAGAAGAAAATACAATCAACTGAAAAAGAAATATGTTGCGCTTCAAAATAGGGCAAAGGGAGTTGAAGATGAAAGAAATAATTGGAAATTGCATCCTTCCAAAAATGAATCAATTGGATTATTGGAGGCATATACTTCCGGTACTTATTTCACGAAAAGAAAGGCGAAAAAAAGAATGGGAATTGTAGTAAAATCTGCCTTCATTGAGCCAATAAGCGCACTTAAAAATTGGATTCAGCACCTAGAAATTGAGGATGAAAAAAGTAAAATAAAAAATGACTTTCTTGATTTGGGAATTGAATTGATAGATACTGAATTACCTATAATTGATGCCTATATTTCGCAATTAGACAAAAATGATTGGGCAGTATATGCTCAGATTTCAAAAGATGATAGAAGGAAATTATGTGAATTTCACCAACCTTTACATCAACTTAATACAGTGTTAAATACCTATTTTCATTTCTCAAATGATACGCTACTACTCGATTTTTTTAACCGGTTTTCAATGTATTTCGAAGAATTAATTCGGACGCGTCCTTTTGTTATTCAGTTGACGAATGCCAGTTATCGTTTACTAGGAAAAAACGCCACACTAGAGGAGTACAACGCGACCGTTTTCAAAAGTAATTGGGTGAAATTTGAAAGTTATTTCCCTGAATTAGCCAAATTTAAAGTAGAAAAGTTGCATGCTAAAATTGAAAAAATTTGTAGCGAGCAAGCAGATGAAAGTCAACTTTTTTCGCAACAAATTGTTGAAAAAATACAGTTAAAATTTCAAGAATTTCATCAACTTTTAGGTACTCCAGCGCATAAATTATCTAGCGATGTAAAGGAAAAGAAACAACTCCTCAGAAAAGGTAAATCGATTTTAGTAAAGGAATTTTCAAAAAGTAGAAGCCATCCTTCCATTCGTGAATTAATGCAAACAGAAGCAGCTATTTGGATTAATCTTTTGAAGCCAATTTGGTTAAGTAATCCTTCACAAGTTGCTAAATGTTTCCCATTAACAGAAAATTTATTCGATGTCGTTATCTTTGATGAAGCGAGTCAAATTCCACTTCCAAATGCTCTGGGTTCACTTCATCGAGGTAAAAGAATTATTGTAGCGGGCGATGAGCAGCAGATGAGTCCAACTTCTTATTTCAAATCGAGTGCTGTTGAAACGGTCGATTTATTGCATCAGGCTGGATTTTATTGGAAAAATGTATTTTTAAAACACCATTATAGAAGCTCTCACCCTCAGTTGATTGCTTTTTCGAATCGCTATTTTTATAAAAATTCATTGATTGCTTATCCGTCGGGAGACGCACACCAAAATCCCATTTCTCTACATTATTGCAGTAAAGCTGTCTACGAGGAGCGCACAAATATCGAAGAAGCGAAAGTGATGGCTCGCTTGATAGAGGTGAATCTTCTCGAAAAAAAGTCAATTGGAATTGTTGCTTTTTCTGAATCTCAATTAAAATGCATTTGGGAGCATCTTTCTTCATCAACGCAGCAAACAGTGGAGGACCGGATTGAAAATGGCGACCTATTTTTTAAGACCTTAGAAAATGTGCAAGGAGAGGAGTGTGATCATTTATTAATTAGCATGGGTTATGGGAAAAATTCTATGGGTGAATTTAAAATGCAATTTGGCCCATTAAATCAAAGAACCGGTCCAAAACGATTAAATGTGCTATTTTCTCGCGCTAAAAAAACAATTGATTTTATCACTTCGGTGACTTCTACCGATTTTAAAATAAGTGATAATGAATCCATAAATCTTTTACGTTACTTTTTGATTCAAGCAGAAGAATCTGTAGCATCGGTATCAGAAGAATCTCAGTTGGCTGTATTTCCTCATGGACTTCTGCCAACAATTGTTCAAAAATCAAATGGTAAAGAAGCTTGTTTTTATTCTATTTACTCAACTTTATCAGATGCCAACGAATTAGTGACATTTCATCGAGTCTTGGAAAATAGAGGTTGGAAAGTAAAATACGAGTAAAAAAAAAGCCTTCTACACATAGCGGAAAGGGGATTAAGTCTAATACTTGTGGGGAAATATATTAATTTCGAAGTGAAATTGAAAAATGGTCTTTCCACAGAATTAGTTGTAAATTTTCCGTAATCGCGTTTCGCTTTTTAGCGAAAGAGAGCGTGAAGGAAAGAATTTACTGCGATTTTACGAAATGGAATGAAGTAAAAAATTCCTTGGAAAGATCCTTGATTTTTGCTTACTTTTCATCAAGGAAAAGTGAGATAATAATAACAGAAGTAGATTTGATGGTTATATGAGGGCAGAAGATCTGAAAGATATCGTTCCAGCACCATAGAAATAAACACTTATCTGAGAAAGCTTAAAATATTATTTTTTTGACTGTTTTATTATTGAATAAAAACCGTTTCTGAATTATCAACTTCTGCTTCAATTTTTATTATTCCGGTACCCGTTAATCCATTTTTCGAGGCATCGATGTTTAAAACGGCAACACCCGCTTGTCCTAATTGATAGATATTATCATAATTAAAAATTGCTTCTCCTTTGAAATCACTTGTAGCTGTATTGTCTACAACATTTGCATTGGAAGTAGTGGATTCACCATAAACACGAACAGTTGCTGAAAGAACTAATGCGCTAGCGGCATCACGAACAATAATTTTGGCCGTTGTACTTTTCTTTTTACGGCATCCTGAAGAAAAGCTCACTCCTAAAAGAGCTACAAAAGAGAACAAAACAATTTTTTTCATACTTGATAATCTTTACGTATATTTATTTAATTTGGAAAGGTAACGGTTTCAACATTCGTCAAATGAACTCTACATCTAGCTGTTCCTTCGCCTTCCTTCATGTCTTTTTTTGCTATAATTCCAAAGATTCCCGTTGGATTCTTTTTTTCATCTGCTAAATCAAAATAGGGCTGCATATTAAATTCAACATACCCCGAACTATTTGTCAGTAACGTGTCAACATAGGCTAAAGTTGGCGGAGTTGAATTTTGATCTCCAACTATCACAACCAGTGCACCTTCTAAAAGTTCGTTACTCGATGATCGAACATACACCTTTAACACTGAAGGGTTTTTGTTTTTACAAGCACTAACTATAAAAAGTGAAAATAGAAAAACTATCAGTGACAGATTAATTTTCTTCCTAATTTTCATTATATGACAAATAACTAACTTCAAAGATAAACTTATTTTTTAAATAGACAAACTACTATATATTCCTATAATTCTTAACTTTGTACTTGAAATTAGCACAATTGTTTCATTTGTCTACAATAAACAATTCATTATTGAACTAATTCTCTGTTGAATAGACGTATAAAGACTCCATTTGATTGGTTTTAAAGTAAATAGATTTTTACAAAGTATGAAAGATAAAATTGAATCAATCATTGAAGAGATTAAAAATTTCTCAATTAAAGATACTGCATCGTTAGAAAAATTTCGTATTCACTTTTTAGGGACAAAAGGTGTCCTAAAAGAATTATTTGGTACCTTAAAGACGGTGGCAAATGAAGATAAAAAAGAAGTTGGACAATTAGTAAACAAAGTAAGAGCATTAGCGGAGGAAAAGTTCAATACGCACAAAGAATCGTTAGATTCTCCGGTGACGGATTCATTAAAAATTGACACTTCTCGACCGGGTGAAAATTCAGAAGTAGGATCTCGTCATCCTTTGATGTTGGTGCGAAGTGAGATTATTGAAATTTTTAGTCGAATAGGGTATTCAGTTTCTGAAGGACCTGAAATAGAAGATGATTGGCATAACTTTTCTGCCTTAAATTTCCCCCCTGAGCATCCTGCAAGAGATATGCAAGACACCTTTTTTATTGAGAACGAGGGTGAGGAAATGGCTTTAAGAACACATACATCTTCTGTTCAAGTGCGTGTGATGGAAAATCAAAAACCACCTATTCGAACTATTTCTCCGGGAAGAGTATTTAGAAATGAAGCCATCTCCGCGCGAGCTCATTGCTTTTTTCACCAAGTAGAAGGTTTATACATTGATAAAAAAGTCTCTTTTGCTGATTTAAAACAAACTCTTTTGTATTTCGCTAAGGAAATGTTTGGTGAAAATGCGCAAATTCGTCTTCGTCCTTCTTATTTCCCTTTTACAGAGCCTAGTGCCGAAGTAGATGTTTCTTGTTCTATCTGCAATGCAAAAGGTTGTAATGTTTGCAAAAATACAGGTTGGTTGGAAATTCTAGGATGTGGCATGGTGGATCCGGCGGTTTTGGAAGCATGTGGAATTGATTCGAAAGAATATTCTGGATTTGCATTCGGAATGGGAATAGAAAGAATAACGCAATTAAAATATAAAGTGAACGATTTACGATTATATTCT
This sequence comes from Chryseobacterium gleum, assembly GCA_945888595.1. Lineage (GTDB taxonomy): Bacteria > Bacteroidota > Bacteroidia > Flavobacteriales_D > Crocinitomicaceae > CAIUKX01. The sequence goes on from CAMDAO010000001.1 coordinate 26,982, forward strand.
GAAAATGACGTTCGATTCTTAAAACAATTCACTGGAGGATTATAAAATTATGGGTATATTTTCAGTATTTACATCAAAAGAAACAGAGTCATTTCCATGGATTGAATTGACTTCAACTGATCAATTGCGCTCTGTTATTGAAAGTTCAACAGATCGTGTTACGCTAATTTTCAAACATAGTACGCGTTGCAGTATTTCGTCAATGGCCAAGTCTCGATTTGAAAGCAAGTGGAATATTTCTACTGAAAACATTGATTTATATCTTCTTGATTTAATCACTTACAGAGAAATTTCAAATGAGATTGCAGATATTACTGGGATTATTCATCAATCACCGCAAGTTATCGTCCTCAAAAACAAAGAGGTGCTCTACACCGAAACGCATTCAAACATCGATGCAAATGTAATTCAAGACATGTTATCTATTTAAATTCTTCCAAGCGTATCTTTATGAAAAAATATATTATTGTCGGGATTTTAATTCTTCTCATTGGTTCAATGGTGGTTGTGCCGATGCTTCAAAATAATTCGGATGAGGAAGAAATCGTTGCTGCTGAATTTTCATTTAAAAATAATCTGGCAACGAGATGGAATGAAACAATTCCTCTTGAAATCCTTGTTAAGTCATCAGATATTGAAAAGTTAGAGTTGATTTATAACGATAGTGTTTTCAAAACATGGAGCAGTCCAGAAGGGAAACTGACATTTTCTTTTAATGCTGGATATTATGGATTGGGAGCTAGATCAATAAGTTTGGTTTCAACGATGAAAAATGGAGATATTCTGACAGATGATCGTCTTGTGCGCGTTTTATCGGATATTAAACCTGAAATTTTGAAGGCTAAAGTAGTGGCCACATTTCCTCATTTACAGTCCAGTTATACGCAAGGTTTAGAATTTAATAATGGTGTATTGTACGAAGGAACAGGTCAATATGGTCAAAGTATGATCGCTCAAATGGACTTGAACACAGGTACAATCGCAGCGAATAAAAACATCAAATTGGATGAAAATTATTTTGGTGAAGGAATTACTATTTTTGGCGAAACTTTATTTCAATTGACATGGAAGGAGCAAAAGTGTTTTCTATACAACAAGCAGACGATGCAACTTCTGAAAGAAATTCCCTATAATGGAGAAGGTTGGGGATTGTGCAATGATGGAAAATCTATTATTATGTCAGATGGTACTGAAAGAATCACCTTTAGAAATCCAACAACATTTGCCATAGAGAGAACGATCGAAGTATATGATAATGAAGGTCCAATTGACAAGATTAATGAACTAGAATATATCAATGGAAAAATCTATGCAAATATTTATACCACAAATAAAATCATTGTCATCGAACCTTTGAATGGGAAAATTTTATCAATTATAGACGGCTCTGAAATTGAAGCAGCTGGAAGAGGAATTGGGGAAGTGATGAATGGAATCGCCGTAAATAACGGAAAAATATACATGACGGGGAAAAATTGGGAAAAATTATTTGAAGTGAAGATTGCTAAAATAGATCAATAAAATAGGTATAAAAGTAGACTCATCCACTTTTTTATACTAACTAATCACTCTTTCCACATGATTATCTCCAAAAGCATAGGCAATATAGGCTAGGGAAGGAATAACTTTTGTAAGAAGGATGGGCGTTTTCTTTCCTAATGAAATTGTACCATGCGTATCAGACAAACCCATTGCATACGCTGAATTAATTGTCACAGCATTGATTGCTTCCTCTGGAGTCATTTTCATTTTTACGCATCCCAATGAAATGACAAATTGCAAATTGCCACTTGGTGTAGAACCAGGATTGAAATCACTCGCCAAAGCTACAGGTAATCCTGCGTCTATCATTTTTCGAGCATTTCCATAGGGAATACTTAGAAAATGGGAACAACTTGGTAAGATGGTTGGCATACAAGTGGAACCTTTTAAGGCTTCGATATCTTCATCTGTTATTTCTTCCAAATGATCTACTGATAATGCATTCATTTCAACGGCTTTTTTCACTCCTCCTAAGGCGGTAAATTGATTTACATGCACTTTCGGTTGAAGGTTGTACTTTGCTCCTGCTTCTAGTATTTCTGCCATTTCTCTGACAGAAAAATAATTATTTTCACAGAAACAATCAATGTAATCGGCTAATTTTTCTGCGCCAATTTTTGGGAGCATTTCATTGATAATTAAGTCAATATATCCTTTGTGATTTTCTTTAAATTCTTTAGGAAAAGCATGCGCTCCTAGGAACGTAGCTTTGATAGAAATACCGCTATTTTCTTTCAATCGTTTTATTACGCGGAGCATTTTAATTTCGGCTTCAACGGTTAATCCATATCCAGATTTTATTTCCAACGCTCCTGTTCCATAGGTTTTTAAAAGCGCTATTCGTTCCATTGCTTTTTGAAACAGTTCATCCTCTGACATTTCTTGCAACCGACTTGCTGAATTTAAAATTCCTCCTCCTCTCAATGCAATTTCCTCATACGTTAAGCCATGAATTCGATCAACAAATTCTTCTTCTCTGCTTCTAGCAAAAACGGTGTGTGTATGTGAATCACAGAAAGCGGGAAGAACATATTTTCCTTCTGCATCAATAATTTCAATTCCTCTCCAATCTTCAATTCCTCCCCATTCTTCCATGGTGCCATATTCTATAATTACACCGTCTTCTAAAGCTAAAAAAGCATTGTCAATAATAGGTAAAATCGACATTTCCTTTCCACTTTTAAAAATTGGAAAATTTTCTCCCGCTTGCACGAGTCCTTTAATATTTTTGATCAGTATCTTTCCCATGGTAGTGCAATTTTAAGAAAAATGTCTGAAAATAGTCTCGTTTATTTCAATAATCAGCGAGAAATAGTCAAATTCTCCCGTAAAGAATCATTTATTCAATCATTTGTTCTATATTTCCAGCTTAATTAGGCTATTTCTATGAAAAACATTCTATTCTTCGTATTTCTCGTTTTTTCATTTTCTAATTTTTCTCAAACTTTCACAGGCGGAAGTGCAACTATTTTAGATAATACGACGATTGATATTCCTTTAACTGTTGATGGTTTATCACCAACTTTCATCGATACGAATACTTTTGGAATAGAACAAATCTGTCTAAATTTAACACACACCTGGGATGCCGATTTAACAATTTCGATACTTGCACCTGACGGGACCGTAATTCAGCTATTTTCTGGAATTGGGGGAGATGGAGATGGATTTCAAAATACGTGTTTACGATGGGATGTCTCCACTCTTATTTCTTCTGGAACTGCTCCTTTCACAGGAATCTTTAAACCGAGTGGACAAATGGGAGCTGTCAATAATGGGCAAAATCCAAATGGAATCTGGTACTTGAGAGTGAAAGATGGCTACACGGCTGATGAAGGAATTTTAACTGATTGGTCGATTACTTTTGGCAATAATCCTGCAAAATATTGGCAATTCAAAGAATCAAATTTACCCATTGTCGTCATTAATACAGGCGGACAAGCGATTGTCGATGACCCAAAAATAAGTGCAGACATGGGAATTATTTACAATGGAATTGGCAATAGAAACCATCTAACCGATCCTAAAAATAATTACAACGGAAAAATTGGAATCGAAATTAGAGGAAATTATTCCGCCTCTTTGCCGCAAGTGCCGTATGCTTTAGAACTTCAAGATGCATTTGGAAACAATGTAGATTCCTCTTTATTAGGAATGCCTACCGAGCATGATTGGCTATTGATTGCTAATTACAATGATAAGTCTTTTGCTCGAAATATTCTACCCTTTCAAATGTTTGATTCGATGGGTCATTATGCCACAAAATGCAAACTAGTTGATGTCGTTATTAACGGTCAATATCAGGGCATTTATTTATTGTGTGAGCAAATAAAAAGAGATTCTAATCGTGTTAACATTGCTAAATTAAATCCTGCGGATAGCACTTTTCCTGAAGTTACAGGTGGATATATCTTGAAAATTGATTATTGGGACAATACAAATTCATGGCAATTACCTTTTGACACCTATCAATTCCCAGGGTATGATGTGCACATGGTCTATTACTATCCAAAAATGATTGACCTTGTTCCGCAGCAAGTAAATTATATCACTACTTTTATTTCGGATTTTGAGACAGCTTTATATGACCCTAGTTTTACTGATACTGCTGTCGGCTATAGAAAATACATAGATGTTTCGACATTTATTGATTATTTTATCGTGAATGAGGTCACAAAAAACATAGACGGATTCAAAAAAAGTCGTTTTTTCCATAAAGACAAAGACCATGTAGATGGGACAATCCGCAAATTAAAAGCGGGTCCAGTCTGGGATTTTGACTGGGCTCAAAAAGATTTTGATGGCACCCCAGCTGAAGGATTTATGTATGATGATTTTATTGGACAAGATGTGAATGCCCCTGGTTGGTATACTAGATTACTTGAAGATCCAAATTTCAGTGATCAATTACGCTGCCGCTATGAGGATTTACGTCGAACGGTTTTATCTGAAACAACGATTTTTCAAAAAATAGATTCTATAGCATCTTATTTAGACGAAAGCAAAACGTGGCATTTCTTAACTTGGGGCAATGAAGCAACGCCAAATTCCACAACAAGTACAACCTATGCCGAAGAAATTATTTGGTTGAAACAATGGTATCACGATCGGTTTATTTGGTTAGACGCCAATTTACCTGGTACATTGAATGGATGTAGCTTTGCAGGGGCAGAAGAAGTAAAAACGACTGATCGCACTACAAAAATTTTCCCAAATCCATTTAGTACGTACGTCACTATTTCTCTGCCAGAGCAATGTGCAGGAAAATGTATTTTTCGTTTAATGGATCATACCGGAAGAATTGTTAAAACAAGGGTAGTAGACAATTTTGAAATGACAGGAAAACAATATCTTTTCGATGATTTAGAAGCGTTGAAAAATGGAGTATACATTGTAGAAATTGAAAATGACAATGTAAAAGTTTCTCATAAAATAATTAAGTGACTTTAATTCTGAATTGTATTTTTTAGGACTAGACATCTTCATCTACCTGTATTTTTCTACAAAAATCTTGTTTATTTCAATAAAAACAATACCTTTGCACTCGCTTTACAAACGTCGGTAATGCATTTAGTTAGTATGCCCAGGTGGCGGAATTGGTAGACGCGCTGGATTCAAAATCCAGTTCTTCGGAGTGCGGGTTCGATTCCCGCCCTGGGTACAAAACAGAATGGGAAGCAGAATGAGAATGACGCTTCCCATTTTGTTTTTCTTCATTCTGATTCTCCTTCTCACTCTTAATTTTAATTCATAATTAGCACTTTCTTTTTTACAGAATGAGAATGACGCTTCCAGTTTTTTTCATCATTCTGTTTCTCATTCTCACTCTTTTCACGAATCCTTTATGCGATGATTAAAAATCTTACGAATTAGTTTCCATTACTTTTTCCCCTCAAATCAACTCAAAAAAGCACGACTGCGATTTCCTCCACAACTCTCAATCGCTCCTTGCCGATTGATGCGTATTAGTATCCGATGCCGCTGGGGATTCAGTTGAAAGTTTGATTTTACTTCAACAATTCAAACACCCAAGAATGGCCTGTTTCCTTGGCGAAGGAATACACATTTTTTTCAAGCATGGATTTTGTACCTCCATCAGCATAAAGCATAAAGTTGGGTTTTACTCAGGGAAAATAAAGGAAGATGGGAATGTTGAAGAGTGTTGTTTTACCGACGAAAAACCTGAATTCATTTTGATAGGAACTTTTGAAACTTTCGAAAATAAAAAAAAATTGTATTTTGATTAAAAAATAACTATATTTATGATGCTAAATTAATCAAAATGAGTTTAGACAACAAAACAAAAGACGAAAGTACAATTGCGAGTCTTCATTTATTTGAAGAACAACAGCTGCGCACTGTTTGGGATTCAGAACAAGAAAAGTGGTATATTTCTATAGTGGATGTAATAGAAGTACTTACAGGTACTGACCGACCAAGGAAGTATTGGAATGATTTGAAAACCAAACTTAAAAAGGAAGGCAGCCAGTTGTCCGAAAAAATCGGACAACTGAAAATGCAATCTTCTGATGGGAAGTATTACCAAACTGATGTAGCTGATACAGAACAACTTTTTCGTTTAATTCAATCTATTCCTTCACCTAAAGCAGAGCCTTTTAAACTTTGGTTGGCGCAAGTGGCAGCAGAAAGATTAGATGAATTACAAGACCCTGAGTTGAGTATTGATAGAGCTTTGGAACAATATCTGAAATTAGGTTATTCAGAAAACTGGATAAACCAAAGGTTGAAAAGCATTGAAATTCGGAAAGAAGTAACAGATGAATGGAAAATGCGTGGTTTAAAAGAGGGATTACAGTTTGCAACGCTTACAGATATCATTACGAAAGCTTGGAGCGATAAAACAACCAAGGAGTATAAAGTGCTAAAAGGATTGAAGAAAGAAAATCTAAGGGACAACATGACCAATACAGAGTTGATTTTAAATATGTTAGCTGAGGCTTCCACAAAAGACATTTCCGTTGCAACCAATCCCAAAGATTTTGAAGAAAGTAAAATTGTAGCCAAACAAGGCGGTAATGTTGCCAATGTCGCACGGATGGAATTAGAAGCGAAAACAGGTAAAAAAGTGGTATCCGAATTGAATGCAAAAGATGTTTTTAAAAGCATCGAGCAAGACAAAGCATCGAAGACAAAAAAGTAAAAAAAATAACATTTTATGTGAATAGATTGCTATTTTAACATCAGTTTCCTGCAAGGCATTTTACTTCAACAATTTTGACAACCATCACTTGGCTTATCGTCACATTTTTGACACCCAAAGATGATGCAAGTACCTTAGCAAGATTTAAGGCAATATTGCCACCGAGAAAGAAGATTTTACAAAAAACAGGAATTTCGCTCTTGTTGGGAGTTTTAATGTTGCTATTTTTAATAGCAATGATTAAAACAATTATTTAAATCTGATTTAATCATCTGACATTACAAAACCATTATTATTTCCCCTGGGCAGCAGATTAGATGTGTGAAATCTTTTTTAGTATTCCCAATGTACTATTTTTCATTTTCAATCGTATTAAATAGAGTAACTAAACCCAAAACGCTATGAAAAAAGTAATTCTACTAATTGTTCTGCTGCTGAATGTTTATTTTCAAGCCCATTCGCAAATATATTCATACACTGGCAAGGCTTGGGGTTTTAGTACTTCTCTTCAACCGTTTATTTGTTTATATCAGAAAAATGCAAAATTACAATGCGATGCATTTTCTGGGTCACTTGCTTTTTCAAAGAAAATAGCGAAAGGAATCTATCCTACAATTGGTTATTCATTTACAAAAACAACGCAAGAAAAAAATACTAATGGAGAGAGAATTGACGGTAATGCTTTAGGTTTTAATGTTGGACATTCTATTAATTCGTCGATTTTAATTCAAAAACATTTGCTTGTAACGCAAAGCAGACGTATTTCATCTGGCTGTTTCGTGCAAAGTTTGAGTTTAATTGTAGCGCCCGAATATAATTATATGTTCATTGATGGCAATCGAACAAATGTGTCAAAGGGCGAGTTTGCATTAAAAGCAGGAATTTGTTTATTTAACAGTTACTCCGGCACTGTTTCTAGAAATGTCTTGTGGGATGTATATTATAAAAAAGGATTTACTCCTATCGTTGCGTATGATGATCAGTTTGGGAAACAACAATTTTACAAAGATGAAATTGGAATTCAAGTAAGATTTATCTTTCGTCAACGCTACGATTTTAGCAAATAAATAAGGTACTATTGTATTTTTATCACCGATAAAGAGTAGATCTTCTCAAAAATAAACCTAAATTTAGCATCTATCTAATAAATTTGGAGAATGGCAAGAATTTCATCACTGCATACTGAACTTTTAAAAATTCAAGTAGTAACGGGCTTGGAATTAAAAATGAAAAAATTTGTAAGTAGCAATTTTGAAGGTTTTTCTTATAAAGAAATGATATGATTTTAGTTACAGGAGGAACTGGATTATTGGGGAGTCATTTACTTTTTAAATTGACAGAAAAAAATAGTCGTATCAAAGCACTTTTTAGAAATGAAAAAAAAATAGAAGTCGTGCGCCGATTATTCATTTACTATGACCCTGTGAATGGCCAGAAGCGATTTGATACGATTGAGTGGGTTCTATGCGATGTTCTTGATGTTATCAACTTGCACGAGACAATGCTCGACTGCCAATACGTATATCATTGTGCAGCAATTGTTTCTTTTCAAAAGCGTGATTTTTTCGCAATGATGAAAACAAATAGACAAGGCACAGCAAATATTGTAAACAGTTGTCTTGAAAATGGGATTCTTAAATTATGCTACGTTAGTTCAACAGCAGCAATTGGTGGTGAAGGAGAAGTGTCAATTTCAGAAGAAACTAAATGGAAACAATCTCCTCAAACTTCAGGATATTCTATTACAAAATATTCTGCAGAAAAAGAGGTTTGGCGAGGAGTTGAAGAAGGATTGGATGTTGTAATTGTCAATCCATGTGTAATTATTGGTGCTGGCGATTGGAATGAAAGTTCTTTAACCATTTTTAAAACCATTGCCTCTGGCTTAACATTTTATACCAACGGGGCAAATGCTTTTGTTGATGTTCGAGATGTATCTGATATCATGGTTCAATTGATGGAAAGCGCTATTAAAAATGAACGCTTTTTATGTATCGGGGAAAATAATTCATTTAAAAACCTCTTTGATTTAATTGCCTTAAAATTGAATAAAAAAGCTCCTTCTGTATTAGTTAAGCCTTGGTTAATGGGTATTACGTGGCGTTTCATTTGGCTTTTCACAACCCTTTTAGGTAAGAAGTCTGCCATTACGAGAGAAACGGCCAGAAGTGCATTTGGTACTACGATTTATGATTCGTCCAAAATCAAAAAACAGTTGAATTTTCAATTTCGTTCCTTACATGAAATGGTCGAAAATGCGATTAAAGGGAGGATGTAACTTTATAACCTCAGTTGTTTAATTTCATTAGGTAAATGATAATAAGATAAAATCAACGCTAGTATCCGATCAAGTTTTACCTTGTTATTGTTGAATCGAGAAATAATTTATAATTCTTTCTCGATTGCTAAAGTACTACATAGCTTGCAACGAGTTTGTTTTTGATGCTTTTTCTATTAATTTTACGCTACCAAAAACAAAATAAACACAATACTAATAATTATGAAATTCGGTACAAAAGCAATACATGCTGGTGTTCATCCAGATGAATCAACAGGTGCAATTATGACACCCATCTATCAAACATCAACGTATGTGCAAGATGGCGTTGGGAATCATAAGGGATATGAGTACTCTCGAACTTTAAATCCAACGCGTCATGCCTTAGAAAAAAATATTGCGGCCATTGAAAACGGGAAGCATGGTGCTTGTTTTGGTTCTGGTTTAGCAGCGATTGATTGCGTTATTAAAATGTTGAATCCTGGTGATGAGGTAATTTCTACAAATGATTTATACGGAGGTTCATATCGACTTTTCAATACTATTTTTGGAAAATATGGAATTAAATTTCATTACGTAGGTATGGAAAATCCAGGGGATGTTGAGGCATTGGTAAATGAAAATACAAAATTGATTTGGGTTGAAACTCCGACAAACCCTATGATGAATATTGTCGACATTGAAGCAATGGCTAAAATTGCTAAAAAGGCAAATGCTTGGCTTTGTGTTGATAATACATTCGCTACTCCTTATTTGCAAAATCCGTTAGATTTAGGGGCTGATATTGTAATGCACTCGGTAACAAAATATCTTGGTGGTCATTCAGATGTGGTGATGGGTGCTTTGGTCACTTCCGATGATGCGATTGCAGGGGAAATGTATCGAATTCAAAATTCATCGGGTGCAGTGTGTGGTCCAATGGATTCATTTTTAGTACTTCGTGGAATTAAAACACTTCATTTACGTGTTCAACGTCATTGTGAAAATGGAGTTGTTGTTGCTCATTTCTTAGCAACTCATCCAAAAGTTGATAAAGTATATTGGCCAGGGTTTGAAACTCATCCGAATCATGCAGTAGCCAAAAAGCAAATGCGTGGGTTTGGGGGAATGATTTCCTTTACGTTAAAAGGAAACAAAATAGAAGATGCACACAGAATTGTGAAAGATATGAAGATTTTTGTTTTAGCGGAATCGTTAGGCGGTGTTGAATCTTTAATTGGTCATCCAGCAACAATGACACATGCGTCCATTCCAAAAGAAGAAAGAGAAAAAACAGGTGTGGTAGATTCTTTAATTCGCTTAAGTGTAGGAATCGAAGATGTGGAAGATTTAATAGAAGATTTAAAACAAGCGTTGGCTTAATAAAATGTAACTAGTTTGAATCCACGATTGAGTTTCTCGATCGTGGATTTTTTATTTATAATTGGAAAAAACACTTCATTCCTCTAATGCGCATTTACTTCTTCCAATGCTTCTTCTCCAATAGTGTCGCAATGAAAATGTCCTTTTTTCTTTTTTATAAAAGGTTGTTTTGAATCGCCTTCTTCATTGGATTCAAGCATTTTTGAAATAATTCTTGCTTTTTCTTCTTGATTTTTTATTTGCATCATTGAATCGCGTTCCATATCATAGAGGATTTCTCCATCAATAACAGTCATCTGAACTTTTGCTTCAATACTGAGCGGGTTGTCGGTCCAAAGCACAATATCAGCATCTTTCCCAACCAATAAACTTCCCATTTTTGTATCTAAATGGAGTAATTTTGCAGGATTGAGTGTCACCATCTTCCAAGCCTCTTCTTCAGACATTCCGCCATATTTAACACTTTTTGCCGCTTCTTGATTTAGCCTTCTTCCCATTTCTGCATCATCCGAATTAATGGCTACGACTACTCCTTGATCTGACATAATTTTAGCATTGTAAGGAATGGCATCATTTACTTCAAATTTATATGCCCACCAATCTGAAAAAGTAGAGGCGCCTGCTCCATGTGCGGCCATTTTATCAGCGACTTTGTATCCTTCCAAAATATGAGTAAAAGTATTTACTTTGAATCCCATGGAATCAGCAACGTGCATTAACATCATAATTTCAGATTGCACATAGGAATGACAGGTTATAAATCGTTCATGGTTTAAAATTTCCCATAAAGCTTCTAGTTCCAAGTCTTTTCTTGGAGCAACTCTAGTATTTTTATTCCCTTCCTTGTAGCTAACCCATTCGTTATGATAAACGTTTGCACGCGTAAATCCATCATAAAAAATTTGTTCTACACCCATTCTCGTCTGCGGAAAACGCACACCATCTCCATAATTTGATTGTTTTACATTCTCGCCCAGGGCACACTTAATAAATTTGGGTGCATTTGGAATCAACATATCATTGGGTGAATATCCCCATTTCAGTTTTATTAAAGCGGATTGACCTCCAATGGTGTTGGCAGAACCATGCAGTAATTGCGCTGCGGTAACACCACCTGCAATTTGACGGTAAATGGAAATATCGTCATTGGTAACTACTTCGCTGATATTAACTTCCGCAGTTATCGATTGCCCGCCTTCATTGACGCCTTTTGAAATGGCAATATGAGAATGCTCGTCAATTATCCCAGAAGTAACATGTTGTCCATTTGCATCCATTTCTACTGCTCCCAACGGAACTGTAAAATCGTCTGTTCCTACATAGGTAATCTTACCTTTTTCACAAACAATCGTTGCCTTTTTTAAAATTCCTTCTTTTTCGTTGGTCCAAATGGTCGCATTTCTAATTACAAGTGGTTTATTTCCTGGCAAACTGTCAAAACCATACGCCATGTTCGGGTACCAAATTTTTGAATTGAAGGTAGAATCTATTTTAACTTTAGTACTTTCATTCGTTGCTTTTGGGTCTTTAGAATTTTTAATGGCTGACCATTTAATCCATTTTCCCGTCGGTAATATTCCATCTCCTTCAAATATCCCTAATTTACTATTAACAACGCCATGAAGGTTAACGCTTCCTTTCCAGTTTTTATCATCAACATTGAACTGAATTGTTACGTCATTATCAATTAATTTGGTAATTGCTGTGGCAAAAACGGTATCGATTTTAGTAATTCCAGTTTTGAGATCTGTAGTTTGTTTAAGCGTTAGTACTTTTCCAATGGGGCGATCAAGGGTTCCTGTATATTCAAGTGGATATTGCACCCCTTCCAATAAGATATTGTATTTTCCTCTTAGATCATGAGAAATTGTCATTTCATATACTTTTTGCACGCCAAGGATCCATGCTTCCATCACTTTGGCCTCTTCCTCAAAGGGATTCTTGTCAAAAACCGTAAAACTAGCTTTTTTACCTACTTCAATGCTTCCAAAATCTTTTTCAATTTTTAGGAGTTTGGCTGGCTCAAGTGTTAATGCGTTCAATGCTTGTGACGCAGTAAAACCTCTTTCAATCGATTTTCGCATATTTTTCCAGAAACTTTCTGCGTTTTTTTGACCAAAGGAAGAAATGGAAAAAGAAATTTTATTTTGAGCTAGTAAAAACGGATTCGAAGGTGCTAAGTCCCAATGCTTCAATTCGCTCAAGGGTATTTCTTTTGATACATACGGATCTTGAATCTCAAATGCTTCAGGGAAGTTCAATGGAATAATCAGGTGATTTTTAATCGATTTTAACTGATCAATAACTGCATACTCATCTCCAGAACCAAAAATCGAAAAATTATAATTGAATTCACTTCCAATTTTTGCCGCTCGGAATATTTCCCATTTATCTTCTACTTTAAAGATCATTGGAAGGAGTACTTGTTTTTCTAATGCGTTTAAGGAAAGATTTCCTTCCAATTTAGTTGAATTTACATACCATTGGAGGTCATAAAAAGCTTGACGAAGTAAGGCAATACTTCCCATTTGCGAGGATGGATATGTTTGAGTGGAAGCTCCTGTTTTAAAAGAGAAAAAACTAGCCGCTGAAGGCTGAATCATTTGTTGATTAATATCTGCATCGCCCAAAGAAACCAATGCTCCTGTTCCTCTTGAAATTCCATCTTGAACATGGGTTACCGCTAATCCAAACCCCATTTTTATCAGTTCATCATTGGCTTTCGCATTGATTTCATAGATGGAGCTGGCTTCTATCTCTGGATGTATACTTTCGTTCCAATAATAAGATCCTTTCTTAGTGGTTTCAATTGAATTTTTATTTCTGTAGGAAGTCAAGCCCTTTGATTCTTGCAATCCAACGCTGCTGTAGCTTTCAATAAATGCTGGAATAATTGTCTTTCCTGAATAATCGATGATTACGGCATCTTTAGGAGCAGAGACTGTTACTCCTACTTCAATTATTTCATTATTTTTTATTAAAATCGAGCCATTTTTAATTGTTTTCGATGGGGAAACTAGTATCGTAGCATTTTTTAAAACAAAGGAGGATGAAATGGATGCTTTTAAGCCATTCGTAGGAGCAATATCTTGACAGTAAACGGTCGAAATATAAAGTGTAATGACGGATAAAAAGTATTTCATAGTTTTTTTACATCTGATAAGATGGTGAAATTAGTGAAAAGCAATTAATTGTTTACTATTTCTAGTAGGTCAATTGGTCTTTTTGCTTATTTTTGTTAAAAAAGAATATATGTATCAAGCACTTCTGCATGCGCACTCAGGCTTAAGATGGGTAGCATTAATACTATTAATAGCAGCAATTATTACAGCAATCTCCGCTAAAAGAAAGGGAGAGTATACGTCAAAACATAAAAAATTGAACTTATTTGCAATGATTTTCTTGCATGTTCAAATTTTAATTGGAAGTCTTTTATATTTTCAATCACCAAAAGGATTTATTAGTAAAGATCCTGTTCTGATTCGATTTTTCGTGATGGAGCATTTATCGATGATGGTTATTGCAGCTGTTTTAGTCACGATTGGAAGAAAGAAGGCCGAAAAAGCGCTTGCGCCAATTGTTAAACACCAGAAAATTATAGTTTGGTATTCGATTTCACTTTTGCTTATTTTGGCTTCTATTCCTTGGCCATTTAGAAAAGCCTTAGGAGGAGCATGGTTTTAAAGATTTTCATCGCAGGACTAGTTTTAAGCTGTCTTTCTTGTTCTTCTGACGCTTCCATTGAACCTTTGGAGAATAAGCCTTTTACTCAAAAAGATGCTGTGAATTTATATACAGTAAAATGCAGTTCTTGCCATGGTTCGGACGGGAAATTAGGATTGTCCGGAGCGAAAGATTTGTCCATCAGTAAATTGTCGGACGATCAGATTTTGCAAACCATTAAAATGGGAAAAAATGTGATGCCTTCTTTTGAAGGATCGATTTCTAATGAACAAATGAAAATGTTAATACCGGTTGTCAAATCACTAAGAAAGTAATGGAAAACGGTCACGTACTTGTTGATGCTGTTGAAGAAAGGTGTATTTTAGTGGGGGTAATTACTCAAAAAATGACCGAAGAATTAGCGCTTGAATACATTGAGGAATTGCGATTCTTAGCAGAAACTGCTGGGGCAACTACGCAAAATGTTTTTTTACAAAAAGTGACCATAGAAAACTCGAAGACCTTTGTTGGAACTGGTAAATTAGAGGAAATAAAAAGATACGTTCTAGAAAATGAGATTGATTTAGCCATTTTTGACGATGAACTTTCTCCTTCGCAATTAAGAAATATTGAAACTTCTCTTCAAATAAAAGTACTTGATCGAAATAATTTGATTTTAGATATTTTTGCTAGTCGTGCACGTACTTCTAGCGCAAAAACACAAGTGGAATTAGCTCAACTTCAATATTTATTGCCGCGATTAACAAATCTTTGGACACATCTTGAACGCCAAAAAGGAGGAATCGGTATGCGTGGTCCGGGTGAAACTCAAATTGAAACAGATAGAAGAATTATTCACACTAAAATTTCTCTTCTAAAAGAAAAATTAAAGGATATCGACAAACAAACGAGTATTCAAAGAGGTAATAGAGGGCAATTAGTTCGTGCTGCTTTGGTAGGATATACGAATGTTGGCAAAAGTACCTTGATGAATTTGTTGAGTAAATCTGAAGTTTTCGCTGAGAATAAGTTATTTGCAACCTTGGATACAACTGTTCGAAAAGTGGTTATTGAAAATCTCCCATTTTTATTAACCGATACAGTAGGTTTTATTCGAAAACTTCCGCACCAGTTGGTAGAATCATTTAAATCTACGTTGGATGAGGTAAGAGAGGCTGATTTATTAATTCATATTTTGGATATTTCTCATGCTGGTTTCGAAGATCAATACCACGTAGTGAATGAAACTTTAGCGGAAATCGACAAAGTGGAAAAGCCAACAATTCTTGTATTTAATAAAATCGATGCGTATAAATATGTTCCTAAGGATGAATTGGATCCTTCTCCGATGCTAAAAGAAAATTATTCCTTGGAGGAATTGAAACGCACATGGATGTCAAAATTAAATGGACAGCTGTGTGTTTTTATTTCTTGTCAGGAAAAAGAAAATATGGAAGAATTAAAGAAAGTAATATATGAGGAAGTAAAGCGGATTTTTAAAGTTCGTTACCCTTATAATGACTTTCTATTTTAAAATGAATCATAATACTAGTGCAACAAAAATAGGTGTTCACGCATCGTCTTTATCCATATATTTTTTATTTCTTAGTAGCTTTATATTCACCAAAAAGAAACCGATAACATGAAAAAAGTATTTACGTTTTCAGCAATAACCCTTCTCTCATTTTCAATTTTAGGGCAAAAGAAATCCGTTGAAAAAGATTCATCTTTATTAAGTAAAGAAATAGTTGCTGGACTTAATTTTAGATTGGTTAGTCCTGCTAGTACTTCTGGCAGAATCGCTGACATTGCCATTCACCCAAAAAATCCAAATACATGGTATGTTGCCGCGGCTTCTGGTGGAGTTTGGAAAACGTCGAATCACGGTACCACTTTCGCTCCGATTTTTGATAATTATGGTTCTTTTTCAATTGCTTGCGTTGAAATTGCTCCTTCTAATCCGAACACAATTTGGGTGGGAACGGGTGAAAATAATAACCAACGAGCGGTATCATACGGTGATGGTGTTTATAAATCATTGGATGGAGGAAAGACGTTTACCAATATGGGGTTAAAATTATCCGAACATATCGGAAATATAATAATTCATCCAACCGATGAAAATACCATTTGGGTTGCTGCTTACGGTCCTGTTTGGAGTGCTGGTGGAGAAAGAGGTGTGTACAAAACAATCGATGGTGGAAAAACATGGGAAAGATGTTTGTTCGTGTCAGATAATACTGGAATTTCTGAAATTGCGATAGATCCAACAAATCCGAATATCTTGTATGCGGCTGCTCATCAAAGACGTAGACAAGAATGGACGTATATTGGTGGAGGACCTGAATCTAATTTATACAAGTCAATTGACGCAGGAAAGACGTGGATTGAAAGTAATACTGGTTTACCTGCAGGCGAAATGGGAAGAATAGGAATTGCTGTTTCTCCTGTGGATGAAAATTATGTGTATGCAATTGTGGAAGGGAAAGCGGATAAAGGTGGATTTTTTAAGTCAATCAATAAAGGGGTAAATTGGGTGAAAATGTCCAGTTTCAGTACAAGTGGGAATTATTATCAAGAAATTATGTGTGATTTATCCAACCGTGATAAGATCTTCGCAATGGACACTTGGTTGCACCACTCAATGGATGGAGGAAAAACATTTATCGAAACAGGGGAAGAACTAAAACACGTTGATAATCATTGTATTTGGATTGATCCAATAGATGGAAATCATTGGATTGTGGGATGTGATGGCGGAATATATGAAACGTATAACCAGGCAAAAGAATGGAATTATTACGATAATTTACCGATAATTCAATTTTATAAAGTGGCTACTGATAATGCAAGTCCATTCTACAATATCTATGGAGGAACGCAGGATAATAATTCTTTAGGAGGTCCTTCAGGTACAATCAATAATGCAGGAATATTGAATTCAGATTGGTACATTACCTGCGGTGGGGATGGTTTTGAATCTGCTATTGATCCAACAAATCCAAATATTGTGTATTCTGAATCTCAATATGGTGGTTTAGTCAGATATGACAAAGCTTCAGGTGAAAAAATAGCGATTCAACCTCTGCCAGGTAAAGGAGAACCTGCGTTTCGATGGAATTGGGATGCTCCACTTTTAATTTCTCCACATGATCACAATACCTTATATTTCGCGGCAAACAAAGTGTTTAAATCATCTAATCAAGGGGATGCTTGGAGCACAATTTCGCCTGATTTAACGCAACAAATGGATAGAAATAAGCTAAAAGTGATGGGGCAAGTTTGGTCGATTGATGCGGTGATGAAAAACCAATCTACGACCATCTATGGAAATATTATCGCTTTAGATGAATCTCCTAAAAAAGTGGGGTTATTGTATGCAGGAACCGATGATGGAGTGATACAAATTTCAGATAATTCAGGGTCAAGTTGGACGAAAATAGCAACGTTTACAGGTGTTCCTGCTAACACGAGGGTAAACATGATCACGGCATCTCTTTTTAATGAAAATGAAGTATTTGCAGTTTTTAATAATCACCGTTCGGGAGATTTCAAACCTTATCTTTTTAAAAGCATCGACAAAGGGAAAACATGGTCAAGTATTTCCGGAAATTTACCCGTTAGAGGTTCCGTTTATTGCATTAAACAAGATTTTATAGACCCAAATTTATTATTTGCTGGAACAGAATTTGGAGCTTATTTTTCAATTGATGGAGGAAAAATATGGACTAAATTAAGCGGCCTTCCAACAATCGCTGTTTACGATTTAGACATTCAAAAACGTGAAAATGACCTAGTCGCAGCAACTTTTGGAAGAGGGTTTTATGTGTTAGACAACTACACGCCTTTGAGAAATCTTACCAATCAAACCTTTGCTAAAAAAGCATTTTTATATCCAGTGAAGGATGCTCTTTTATTTGTGCCAACAGCTCCTTTAGGATTAACAGGAGTTGGGAGTCAGGGTGCTAATTATTTTTCTGCTCAAAATCCGACGTTTGGCGCTGTTTTTTCAATTTATATCAAAGATAATTACCCAATGTTGAAAGCGAACCGCGCTGAAAAAGAAAAGGAGTTAGAGAAGGCAAAGAAAGATATACTATATCCAACAATAGATGAATTGAGAAAAGAAGAACAAGAAGAGGCTGCTCAATTAATTTGGATTATTAGAGATAGTGTAGGAAGAGAAATTAAAAAAATGGTCAACACGCCTTCGAAAGGGATTACTCGTACAAGTTGGAATTTACGAATGGAAACTACTTCTCCAATTAATCCAAATAAGCCTAAACCAGGAAGATATGATTCAGGGGATGAAGGGTTTTTAGTGACTCCAGGTATCTATTCTGTTGAAGTTCTTTTAGTGAAAAATGGAATTTCAGAGTTGATAGTTCCAGCAACTGCTTTTCATGTGAAGAGTTTGAATAATCTATCGACAGCGAAACCAAATAACACAGAGTTATTGGCTTTTAGAAAAGAAGTCGGGGAGTTAAGTAGGAGTATTGCAGGAGCAGGAAAATTAATGCAAGAAAATGTGGAAAAATTGAACCTAATGAAAATGGCGATTATCAATTATCCCAATACTGAGATTAAATTATTGGAAGAGGTGAGAGCAATCAATTTGGCTTTTGAAGAATGTGCAGTATTATTGCACGGAGATGGGTTGAAAGCATCCAAGGAATTTGAAACTCCACCCAGCTTTTCAAGTCGATTGGGAAATGTAGAATACCAATTATATGAAAGTACAACGGCGATTACGGCTTCACAAAAATTAAATGTGCAAATTGCACGGGAGGAATATCAACAGTTTAGATTGAAATTAGACCCATTGCTTATTCAAGTGAAAGCGTTGGAACAAAAACTGATTGGTGCTTCAATTCCATATATTAAAGGAAAGGATGAGAAATGGAAAAAAGATTAATTTCATTGACTTATTTACATTTCTAAAAACTAAATGTATATTTATACAAATAATTTAAAATAAAATATCATGGCAAAAAGTCAAGACGCAAAGAAAAACGTTAAAAAAGAAGCGACAAAAACAACAAAAGAAAAAAAAGCGGAGAAAAATCTGAAAAAAGCGGCTAAAGCGTAATTTTTGAGGTAAATAGGTGTTTTACCTTTCTTTCAAAGATGTTTTTTTGATTCACTCAGAAAATCAGTAGAGGAGTATGCACCTTGATTTAAATGATAATTTCTTTGCATTTGTAATTAAAATAATTGGAAACAATGATAAAAAGTAAAAAAGACAGAAAGACAATTTTTGAAATTTTGACTTTTATACTCGTTTATACTTGTATTTTTTTTATTAATAGGCCCATTATTTCCTTCTCTTTTTTGATTCTTTGCATTGCTTCTTGGTCGTATAATTTTTATTCAAAAAGGAAATTTAAAAAAGGAAATGCAAAGTATTTATTATTTCCTGCTAATAATGATAGATATTTTCGAACGGCTTCAATTACAGTAGGTTCAGCAGTGATTGCGGGAAGCATAATTATTCTCATCTTCAGTAATACCTTAACCAATAATACATCGATTGGATTATCTATTGGCATACTAGTTTTATTTAATGGTCTTTTTGATTTGCCACATGGGATGATTAAAATACAATCTAATTGGATAGAAATTACAGGATTGAGCTACAAGGTAGATCAAAATGAGTTAACTAAAATTGAGATTTATACCGATAGAATTCTCTTAATTAGTTCAAAAAGTGAATTAATTAGTGTTGAAAATTTCACGATAGATTTACACTCTGCTGAGTTGATTGAAAAATACATTGCAGATCACAAAACAAATCTAGATCTATCAATAATAAATAGCGTTAGATAAGTTTTAATATGTTTAAAATTCAGAATTAAAAACTCATGTAATTCAATGGGTTAACTGGAGATTGATTGTACCATAATTCAAAATGAAGATGTGGCTTATTTATTTTTTCACCACTATTTCCTACGATTGCAATTGGATCTCCTGTTTGAACTTTAGCTCCTGTCTTTTTTAAAATAATTTTAGCGTTTTTATAGACAGAAATGTATCCATTTACATGTTCCATTATTAATAGAAAACCTTCTTTTTGCGTAAAACCTGAATAAATGATTGTTCCTGCTAAACAAGCTTTAATGGTCATATCTTTAGATGTCACAATGTCAATTGCCGGATGCGTTAGAAGGTCAAATTTCTGTAAAACCATTCCACTTAAGGGTATTGAAAAGTACGTGATATTTTTTTTATCATTGACACCCCCACTGTAGTTGGTCCTCAAATCATCTTTTACTTTTTCGGCAAGTTTTTTTTCGCTATCCGTTGCTTTTGCATTTAGTTTTGGCTGAATTAATTTTTGAGCAACTGGCAGTGAAGATGATATGGAGTCTTGGGCAATATTCCCTGAAATAACATTGGATATATTTTTAATATAATTTTCTTGACTTTCAATTTTTGAGGTTAATTTTTCGATTTCTTGATGCTGTTTTTCTAACGTTTTTCGCTCAATGGAAGAATTATTTTTGGAATTGTAACTAGAAAAAGGACCGAAATTCAGTAAGAAATTAAAAAGCAAGCCAAAAAGGATAAAAACAAGCAAGACAAGCGAATAGATCTGAATTCTACTGCTAGAAAAACTCCACTTTTCCTCAAAGTTTTGGGGGTCAGAGGCAACTACTCGTAATGGTTCATTTAGTTTTCTTCGAATATTTGTCATCCAACTCATAGATGTCAAATGTGCTTAAATTTTATTGAATTTCCAAATATGAATGATAGATAGTTTCGTTACTGAATTGTTAAAGTATTTCGAATTAAATATTTTATCAATATCTTGCAACGTATTCCTTTTTTTTTCGTCTAATTAAAAAATGAAATTTATAGTCCTGATAGTGTCAACGTTACTTTTAAATTGTTCTTATGGACAGTTAATAACGAGTACTGCTGCATCGCCTGCTGGATTAGTTCAAAATATTCTATTAGGTCCTGGTGTTACGGTCTCCGGTATTTCTTACACGGGTTCAGGCGCTGCAATAGGTTCTTTTACTTCGGCAGGAACTAATTTAGGAATTGCTTCAGGAATTGTAATGACAACAGGAACCGTTTTAAATAATGGGAACGGACCTCAAGGACCAAATAATGCATCTGGAGCTGGATTTGATAATGGCGCTGGAGGATTTGGTGCTTTGTCAGCCTTACTTCCCGGTGGCACATCTACTCATAATACCGCTATTTTGCAATTTGATTTTATTCCGTATTCAGATACAGTTCGTTTTAAATATGTGTTTGGTTCCGAAGAATATCCTGAGTATGTTGGATCTACTTATAACGATGTTTTTGCTTTTTTTATCTCTGGACCAGGAATTGTTGGGGGGCAACAAAATATTGCAAAACTTCCGAATGGTTCTCCAGTTACTATAAATAATGTCAATGCTGGTTCTAACAGCGCTTACTATGTAAGTAATGGAGATGGAAGTCAAGCCCCCTATAATTCTTCTGTAAATTATATTCAATATGATGGTTTTACGAAAGTTTTAGAAGCTGTTTCGAAAGTTCAATGTGGTCAAACGTATCATCTTGTTATTGCAATTGCAGATGCAGGAGATGGAATTTTGGATTCTGGAATTTTTCTTGAAGCGAATAGTTTGAATTCTAAAGTTCCGGTTGAAATAGATTATAGTTTATCTTCTATATCTTATCCTGCTTCTCCCAATGTGATGGCTGAAGGGTGTGTTTCTACTACGGTTACATTGCAAAGAACAGGTAATATTTCAGCGGCTTTAACCATTCCTATCAATACTTTAGGCACCGCTATTGAGGGGGTGGATTATTCAACTATTGCCAATAACATCACGTTTCCAGCTGGTCAATCTTCTGTGAATTTTACGTTCAATGCACTTGCAGACGCTTTAATTGAAGGGGTAGAAACTATTATTTTAAGTTTTCCAATTACAGATCCTTGCGGAAATGTAAATCCAATCATTCTCAATCTAGGAATCGACGATATTCAGCCTGTTACTGTTGTTGTACAAAGTGCTGGAGTTCTCTGTCCTGGAGATCAACTTGAGGTAATCGCTGTTGTTACGGGTGGTTCTGGCCCTTACGTTTATGCATGGAGCACGGGAGAAACTACTTCTTCCATTTTTGTTTCGCCTACGAGCACTGCAACGTATACGGTTTCTGTTACGGATAATTGCTTAAATCAGACAGTAATCGCTTCCGGAGTCATTACCGTTCCTGTTTATCAACCTATTTCACTTTCAGAAACACCTGACATTACAGAAATTTGTCCCTATGTTTCTGCTGTATTAGAAGCCAATGCTACGGGCGGTGCTGGGAATTTTACGTATGTTTGGACCGCCACAGAGGTAGCTCCTTTAGGAAATGATTCTACACAGGAAGTTACTCCATTTACAACAACAGCTTACTCAGTTGAAGTCACAGATCAATGCGGTGCGACTGAGATTGCGTACATCATTTATACTATTACTAGTCCTCCATTGCTATTAATAATGAGCCCAACCGTTCAAATTTGTCCTGGAGATTCCGTTCAAATTTCTGTTGTTGCATCAGGTGGACATGGGGAGTATCATTATGCGTGGCAGCACAATGGGGATACAACTTCTTCGGTGTGGGTTCATCCAAGCGGGAATACAGAATATACAGTTTCAGTATCAGATTCTTGTCAAACTTTTTCAGTGGAAGGCACTACTTTGGTAGTTGTTGTTGCACCTATTGCTGATTTTATTATTTCTAGTCAAACCATTTTTGAAGACCTTGCCATTACCTTCCAAAATTTATCTATCAACGGAGTTTCTTATCAATGGGATTTTGGAGATGGTCAAAATTCTAACTTAGTGCATCCAAATAATACTTTTGATTTGCCAGGAACGTATTTGGTGCAGCTAATAGCAACGGATGCGAAAGGTTGTGTCGATACTATTTATAAGCCAATTACGATTCAGGAAGAATATTATGTATATATCCCCAATACCTTCACTCCCAGTTATGGCGGCAGGGTTAATAATTATTTTTCAGCAAGTTTTATTGGAATAAAAGAGGCTGAAATTAAAATTTTTAATCGATGGGGGGAAACTGTTTTTTCTTCAAATGACCTAGATTTTAGATGGGATGGCACGTATAACTCTAAAATTATTCAAGATGGCGTTTTCACCTATGCAGTAAAATGTTTGACTAATTCTGAAATTAGTTTAAAATTTGTAGGACATGTCGCAATTCTTCGTTAAAATGAAAAAAATTTGTCACAGTGGAGACAAACTTTTTTATCGTAAACGATGTGATTTTCTTTAGAGCGATTTTGTACGTCCTCCATCAACAGGAACATTTATTCCATTTATGTAGGAAGCAGCTGGAGACGCAAGAAACGCAATAGCATTCGCAATTTCTTCTGGCTCCGCAATTCTATTCATTGGTGACTCAGCAGCCATTTCAGAAAAAACGGATTCTACAGTACCATTAATTTGATTTGATTTTATCTGAGCCAAAGTTTGAAGTCTATCTGTATTTGTGGCTCCCGGTAGAACATTATTAACTGTAATATTAAATTGACCTAGTTCATTGGCTAAAGTCTTACTCCAACTTGCTACAGCTCCTCTAATTGTGTTTGAAACTCCCAAATTATTTAGAGGTTGTTTCACACTGGTAGATATCACATTGATAATTCTACCATAGCCTTCTTCTTTCATCAGTGGATAAAGAGCTTGAACCATAATATGATTACAAATTAAATGTTGATTAAAAGCTTCTAGGAATTCCGAAGTGGCAGCATCTCTAATTGGCCCTCCTTTTGGCCCACCAGTATTATTTACTAAAATATGTGCCTTATTCGTAAGAATCCACTTTGTCATTGTTTTTTCCAAATCAGCTGGACGAGAAAAATCGGCAACAATATACGAGTGCGATTGACCATTAGAATTATCTAAATCAAGAATTGTAGCTTTCAGTTTGTCTTCATTACGCGCAACAAGAATGATTGTTGCTCCTAATTTTGACAATTCTTGAGCTGTTGCTTTTCCAATTCCCTGGGTGCTTCCGCAAACTACCGCAATTTTATTTTTAAGTTGTAAATTCATTATCTATAATTTTTGCCGAAATTACAGATATTTTTAAAGATAGGGCAAAAAGAAGTACAATATTGCATTTTAAAATTAATTCCATCTTTTTATATTTTCTAGTATAAAAGCCAGATATGTTAATTTTACTTTATATTTTTATAAAAAAATAAAAGATATGCTAGCTCCTTTCAATTTACAAAAGTGGATAAACGAAAATCGTGACCTTTTAAAGCCACCGGTCAATAATAAGTGTTTGTACAAAGAAGCAGGTGACTTTATTGTAATGATTGTTGGGGGTCCAAATGCTAGAAAAGATTATCATTACAACGAAAGTGAAGAATTATTTTATCAAATTGAAGGTGATATAACAGTTAGAGTTCAAATTGATGGCAAAGCAGTCGAGGTTGAAATTAAGGAAGGTGAAATGTTTTTGTTGCCTGGAAAAATCCCTCATTCTCCCATCAGAGGAGAAAATACCGTAGGACTTGTGATTGAAAAAGTGCGCAAAGGGACAGATTTAGTAGATGGATTGTTGTGGTTTTGCGAAAAGTGTAATCATAAACTTCAAGAATATAAATTTCCTTTAGAGGATGTAGAAAAAGATTTTTTATCCCGTTTTAAAGAGTTCTATACTTCTAAAGAGTTAAGAACGTGCGACAATTGTGGTCATGAAATGGAATCTGACGAAAAATTTATTTAAATAAAGAACGCTTTACTGCTTGGTGATACTATTTATTAAATACTATTATTTCAATTAATAAAGAAAGTTACTTGTATCTTATCTTAATAAGTTGACGTGACCATTACGTTCTTTTCTATTTCCATTGAAGTCAGAATACTTTATGGTCCAAGTGTAGGTTCCATCTTGACATTTATTCCCATTATACTTCCCATCCCAAGAATCTTCAAGGGAATCCATTTTATATATTAATTCTCCCCAGCGATCAAAAATATACATTTCGAAGGTTTTAATATTTCCTCCCTTTGCCTGAAAAACTGAATTAATTGTCCCATTGGGTGTAAATGTGTTTGGAATATAAATGATCCCATCATACGATAAAGTGACAATATCGCTAGCTTGACAACCGTTTTGATCCGTATATGTAATGGTATACACGAAATTTTTATCTGGGTTAGCAATGGGTGAAAGGCATTGGGTACAACTTAAATAATCTGCAGGAGACCATATATATTCGCCAGGAGTCGTGCTAGTAGCTGAAAGTTGTACTTCATCGCCAAAAAAAGCATAAACATCAGCGCAAGTTTGGATGAAAGCATTGGGAAATAGACTCACAGTTGCAGACGCAGTATCCGTGCATCCAAATTGATCCATTCCAATCACATAATAGAGGGTTGTGTCTTTAGGAAATACAGTTATCACCTGAAGATTTGGATTAAGAATTGTTTGAACGGGAAACCAAGTATAACTCACCCCTCCGGATGCCCATAGAGAGGCCGAATTATTTGGACAAACAGTGGTGTCATTTCCAGCAATTATTAATGGAAAAACAACATCAACAGATACACTATCATCGGCATCGCCGCAAGCATTTGTAAAGGTGCAATAATACGTAAAATCATCGGTGGGATTTACAATTACGAGCTGCCCCACTAACGTATTGATTGCATAATTGGGAGACCACTCATACGTTGCCGCTCCTCCTACTTGAATGGAAGAGGGAGCTCCTAAACACATTGATACGGTGTCAGGAATGATGGGGATCGGCGGGTCAAAAAATACTGACACAGTTACCGAATCATTTATTATGCATCCATCAGCTGTCGTAATTTCTACTGAATACGTAATCATTGATGTGGGTGTACTTGTTGGTGATGCTGAAGTTGTGCTTGATAAGAAAGTTCCTGGTGACCATTGATAAGTTACGCCACCTGTTGCAAAAAGCGAAACACTATTTCCAATACAAATTGAGGTATCCTCAGAAATGGAGCTATTGACATCGTACACTTGAAGAGTTAGGGTTAACGTATCAGCGCCGCAACTATCGGATACTATCACAGTGAAAAGAGTTGTTTCAGTAATTGTGGCGATTGGAGTGGCACTTGTTGAATCATCCAAAACATTTGCAGGACTCCAATTATAATTTGCACCACCAAAGGCCTCCAGTTGATAGAAGCTTCCTGGGCAAATAGGAGTCGGTGGAGAAATAATACCTCCCTGAAAATCACCAATGACCAATTCAAAAACTACAGAATCAGCGCTGAAACAATTATTTGAATCCGAGACGATTAGTTGGACCTCGTATGTACCAGGGGAGGTATAATAGTGCGTTGGATTGGTTTCTGTTGAAGTTGAATTATCACCAAAATCCCATAAAAAAGTATTTCCATTAGCGCTACTATTCGTAAAGATGACGGGTTCGGGAATGCAAATTAGAGGATCAGGATTGCCAATAATTGGTTCTATTTTATTTAATTCAAATTTGAAAGCCGCTAAATTACAATTGCTACTCAAGTTTTGAGGACTGATTACTCCAGGAGTGGTAGTAAAACCAAAATTATTCCCCCCGCATGCCCCGCAGACAGCATGATAAATTCTCCCTGACTTATCAAATCTACTAGTTCCTCCATCTACATGGTTATAACTACTGGCTAATCCTCCCATAAATGTAGCGTATTTTAAAAAGGAGGCGTCTTGGTCCAAAACAGCAATATAAAAATTACTACCTGTTGTGCTCGTTTGAAACGCATCGCCTGTTGTTGTAAATCCGCTGGTTGTGCTATACAAAGCTTGATTACTATAGGAAGAATTAATTGTTCCTCCCCATCCAGACAAATAGATATCAAAACAATCCGACACCAAAAACGCAGTCGGAGAAATTTCCGGATGCCCAGTTCCCGCGCCAATCATAGTTGTCCAAGTAATTGTGCTTAAAGTAGAGGAATATTTACGAATAAATTGACCAGAATTCGGCGTTCCATAAAGTCCAGCAGTAATTGGCCAAGCACTTTCAGATTGACCAAATACATACACATCATTATTTTGATCTAGTTGAACAAAATACGCTTGATCATATTCGGCAAAACCCATAAATGTACCTTGCAGTATTGCGCCAGTAAGTCCATTAAAATGAGTTAAAAAGCCATCTGATATTCCGCCATTAAAACTGAGGTCATTACCAAGTATAATTGGAAGCGTATTTGAATTCGTTCCACCAGCAACATATACTCCACCAGTAGAAGAAAGTTGGACGGAATTACCTGTTTCATTTCCACTTCCTCCAAAATAAGTAGACCACGACATGGAGTTCAGCCCAGCATTCATTTTAAAAACTACTGCATCTTGAATCCCGTTCAACGAGCCTTGAGCGGCACTAGCGGTAGGGAAATTTGAAGACTGGGAAGTACTCGAAACATAAATATAGCCATTACTGCCATCTATTATTTCTCCTCGAAAAGGATCCCCATAATTGTAGTTGAGGGCACCAATATTGACACCATCAGTTCCCGACCCTCCAACGAATGTGGAAGCTAGTAAGGCAGAACCATTTGCGCTTAATTTTGAGATAAAAAGATCTGCACCATCATAATACAACTCATTTTCAGTGATTGCAGGTCCCCCATTGAAGGAATTATCGAATGCACCAATGGTTGTTGGGAAATTTTGGGAAGAAGTAACGCCCAAAACATATAATTCTCCCGCCGAATTTGAAACCAAACTATGTGGAGCTTCATTGCCACTTCCACCCAAATAGGTAGAATAAACAAGTGCCGTTCCAGTGGTATTAAACTTAGTAATAGCAATATCAAAACCAGGAATTGTGCCTCCCCCCAGGGTATAAGAATCACCACCATTAAATGAAATATCGTAAACACCAGTAGTCGTTGGATAATTACCACCATCATTGAAAACGATTCCTCCAGCACATAAATTTCCTTGATTATCTGGAGTAGCTGTCATTCCCCAATTATCTGCTGTTGAACCAGTAAATGTTGAAAAAGTTAAACTAGGATCAATAATCAATGTAGCATCATGGTCAAATCCTTCTGGGAAATTAAATTCGACCTTGTTGGAAGTTAATTTATAATTAATTTTTACAGGTTTTTTTCGTCCCTCAAAAATTGTCCAAGCAATCGGTTTTGTTTCCGTAATTTCCCCAAATCTATTTTCAATGTGCAAGTTCCCTTCTTCATCAATTGAAATAGAGGTTGCCCCATTTATTTCGTATGAAATTTGTTGAACGTTGGTATGTGGTTTTACACTAAACGAATATTTCAAATTGCTCGATTTCCCATCGATTATTAAATCTATATTTGGATAAAAATTCTTCATTTGAACCGAATGAAAACTTTTTAAAGTCGATTTCCATTTTTTTGGATCAGCACCTTGAAAATAATTTCTGTAAAAGGAAGATGAATCTTTTTCTTCGATTTCTCCCTTCCAAGAAGAGCCTATGAAAGTCGATCGAATAATTTGTGCATGAATAATTTTTGGCGTTTCTTCCTTTGCACTTTGTTTTTCTTTTGAGTGATTGTGAGACATCTGCTCATTAAAATCATTTAAAGAATAAGTGAAACCATTTTTTTCAAGAAACATCTCACCGCACGTTAGTTCAACTTTGTAGAGAATTGGTTTGTGCCATTGACCACGATTTGGATGTATCCATATTCCATCATTTTGACCCAAAAATGAGCTGATAAATAGACAGAATAAAATAGTAACAATTGGTTTCATCAACTTCTAAAGTACAACTTTTTTATACACTATTAACATATTCAAAATCAGGTAGAATAAGAATGCTAATAAGCAGTTACTATTAAACGAAAAAATAGTAAAAAAGTTGCTTTGAGGTGAGGATAATAAATTAATAGAAAAATTATCATTTTAGCTTGGTATAAAACCTTAAATTTGCACTTCAATTATATCAAAAATAGGTAATGAGCGACGCAATACAACATGAGTGTGGGATAGCACTTTTAAGATTAAAAAAACCACTTCAATTTTACCTAGACAAATATGGTTCAGCTTTTTATGGACTAAAGAAACTGCATCTTTTAATGGAAAAACAACACAATCGTGGACAAGATGGCGCGGGTGTTGCAAATATAAAATTTGATATGGAGCCTGGTGAGCGCTATATTTCTAGACAAAGGTCAATTGACAGTAAACCAATTCAAGATATTTTTGATCATATAAATGCTCGCTTCAAGCAAATTGAAGATGAAAATCCTGCTTTGTTGCAAGATGTTGAATATTTGAAAAAAAATGCTGGATTTACAGGAGAATTATTTTTAGGACATTTACGATATGGTACTTTTGGACGCAATGCAATAGAAAGTTGCCATCCTTTTTTACGACAAAATAATTGGATGTCAAGAAATCTAGTAGTAGCTGGAAATTTTAACCTTACAAATGTGGATGAATTATTTGACGCTTTAGTAGAGATTGGTCAGCATCCAAAAGAGAAATCAGATACGGTAACCGTTTTAGAAAAAATAGGACATTTTTTAGATGTTGAAAATGATAGACTTTTAGAACAGATAAAAGATAAAGGCTACACGAATGTCGAAAAGAATGTCTTTCTTGCTGAAAATATTGACATCGTTAAAATCCTGAAAAAAGCGTCAGAAAATTGGGATGGTGGATATGCAATGGCGGGTTTACTTGGACATGGAGACGCATTTGTGTTAAGAGATCCTTCTGGAATTAGACCTACCTATTGGTACGATGACGAAGAAGTATGTGTCGTAGCTTCTGAACGACCTGTCATTCAAACCGCATTTAATTTGAAAGCGGACAAGATTCAAGAATTAAAACCTGGTCATGCCTTAATTATAAAGAAAAATGGGGAAATTGCAGAAACGTTAATCAAGCAGCCATTAGAGAGAAAGGCATGTTCATTTGAACGCGTCTATTTTTCGAGAGGAAATGATGTGGGTATTTATGAAGAGCGCAAGAAATTAGGGAGCAACATTGTTCCTCAGGTCTTAAAAGCAATAGATTATGATTTAGATAATTCTGTTTTTTCGTTTATTCCTAATACAGCTGAAGTCTCTTTTTACGGACTTTTAAAGGGATTAGAAAGTCATTTAGATAATAAAAAGTACAACGCAATATTGGCTTTAGGTGCAAATCCAGACCCAGAGATTGTCAAAGAAATAATATACCAAAGGGCGAGAACTGAAAAGATTATTATTAAAGATGTCAAATTGCGCACGTTTATTACGCAAGATGATTCACGTAATGACCTCGTTGCACATGTGTATGATATCACGTATGGAAGTGTTGTTGCGGGAAAAGATAATTTGGTGGTTATTGATGATAGTATTGTAAGAGGAACCACTCTAAAGCAAAGTATTTTAAGCATTTTAGATCGATTAAATCCGAAGAAAATAATTGTTGTGTCTTCAGCTCCTCAAATTCGTTACCCAGACTGTTATGGAATCGATATGGCAAAGATGGGCGATTTTATTGCTTTTGAAGCAGCAATTCAATTATTGAAAGAAAATGGGAAAGAGCAGTTAATAGATGAGGTGTATCAAAAATGTAAAAATCAGATCCATCTTCCGAAAGAAGAAATTAAAAACTACGTAAAAGAAATCTACAGTTCATTTACAGCGGAAGAAATTTCGGCTAAAATATCAACATTATTGACGCCACCTTTGTTGAATGCGGAAGTGGAAATTATTTATCAGACAATTGAAAATTTACATGATGCTTGTCCAGATAATTTAGGTGATTGGTATTTTACGGGTAATTATCCAACCCCTGGCGGAAATAAAGTGGTGAACAGAGCATTTATGAATTGGGTGGAAGGTAAGAATGAGAGAGCTTACTGATTTTTTTAATGGGTATGTTTTTTGAAGTATATAAGGGATTTAAGAACATATAAGGGTTGTGGGTAATGGGACATTATATTTTTTGAACCATATAAGGAATATAAGGACATATAAGTTTTGTGGGTGATTAAACGAGAAAGGGGTATGTTTTTTGAACCATATAAGGGGTTTAAGAATATATGAGGGTTGTGGGTAATGGGACATTATATTTTTTGAAGCATATAAGGGGTTTAAGAACATATAAGGGTTGTGGGTAATGGGACATTATATTTTTTGAACCATATAAGGAATTTAAGAAGATATGAGGGATGTGGGTGATGGAACGGAGAAAGGGCTATATTTTTTGAAGTATATAAGGGATTTAAGAACATATAAGGGTTGAGGTTTAATTTATTAGAAAAAGGAAATAAATTTGGGTAATGAAAAAACAAACGGCTATATTTTTCTATGTATTAGGAGCGTATGTAGTTCTTCAGTTTGCTTGGTGGGGTTATCATTTAATTGAATTAACCGCTGAAATTGACAGTCAAAAAGGAATCGTTTCGAATCGTTTCTTTATGATTATCGGGGAAGGTTTCGTTTTTTTTCTGATACTTATTTTGGGATTGTGGAAAATTAGAAGTTCGATAAAAAAAGAATTAATATTTTCGCAACGACAAAATAATTTTCTCCTTTCTGTAACACATGAATTAAAAACGCCGCTAGCAGCCAATAAATTATACCTCCAAACTTTAGTGAAGCGGGAATTAGATTCCAGTAAGAGAAACGAATTACTTGGTAAGGCAATTATTGAAAATCAGCGATTAGAAGCAATGATCGATAATATTTTGAATGCCTCCCGTCTTGAAAATCAAGTGATGGAATTGCATAAGGAATGGTTCAGTTTATCCGATTTATTGCAAGGTGTGGCAGATAGATTTAATAAAAGTTTACAAAATACGATTGTGCAGACCGATTTATTAGTGGATTGTAAAATTGAAGCAGATTTTTTCATGATTGAAGCTATTATTAATAATTTAGTTGAAAACGCTTTAAAATATGCCGGAAATAAAAAAATAATTGTTTTATATTTACAAAAATCGGATAATGAAAGAATTATTTTTGGGGTAAAAGATGAGGGTCCTGGCATTCCTTTGGAATTTCAATCAGAAATATTTAAAAAGTTTGTTCGATCTGGAAATGAGGAGACTCGTTCACAAAAAGGTACGGGCTTGGGGTTGTTTATCGCGGCTGAATTTATTCGAATCCATGAAGGAAAGATTAGGTATAAAAACAATCAACCATGTGGGTCGAATTTTGAAATAACTTTATGAAGATGACAAAACATTTTGGGTTAATCATATTAGATGGGTGGGGAATTGGAGATCAATCTCAATCAGATGCTGTATTTAATGCAGAAACCCCTTTTATGGATTCATTATTGAAAGAATATCCAAATGCCCAATTAAAAACTTCTGGAGAAGATGTTGGATTACCGGAAGGTCAGATGGGAAATTCCGAAGTTGGTCATATGAATATTGGAGCAGGAAGAATTGTGTATCAAGATTTAACGAGGATAAATAAATCGATACGGGAAGGGGATTTTTTCACGAATCCTTTGCTGCTAGAGGCGATTGATAAAGCAAAAAGTAATCAAGTTAGTTTGCATTTAATTGGGTTAGTTTCAAAAGGCGGAGTGCATAGCACGCAAGAACATATTTATGCCATTTGTAAATTAGCAAAAGAGAGAGGATTGAAGGATGTTTTCATTCATGCTTTTACAGATGGTAGAGATTGTGACCCAAAAAGTGGGCTCATTTTTATGGAAGAGCTAGAAAATGAAATTGGGAAAACGGTTGGAAAAGTAGCTTCAATAACGGGTCGTTATTATGCAATGGACCGAGATAATCGTTGGGAGAGAGTAAAGGTTGCTTATGATGCTTTAGTGCATGGCACTGGAAATTCTTTTTCATCTGCTACAGAGGCAATACAAAAATCATATGACGATTCTGTTACTGATGAGTTTATTAAACCTTGTATTATTGCAGAAAATGGCACTCCAATTGCCACGATAAAAGAGAAAGATGTAGTGATTTGTTTTAATTTTAGAACAGATAGGCCACGAGAAATTTCATCTGCTTTAACACAAAAGGATTTCCCTGAATTAATGATGAAGAAATTAGATCTTCATTATTATACGATGACGAATTATGATTCAACTTTTACAAATGTGAAGGTTTTATTTGAAAAAGATAACTTAAGATATACCTTGGGAGAAGTGCTCTCAAAAGTTGATCGCACGCAAGTAAGAATTGCAGAAACTGAAAAATATCCTCACGTCACTTTCTTTTTTAATGGAGGTAGGGAGAAAGCTTTTCCCTTAGAAAGTAGAATTTTGGTCAACTCACCTAAGGTTGCTACCTATGATTTACAACCTGAAATGAGTGCGGTAGAAGTGAAAGATAATATTATTAAATGCCTTGAAAAAGATCGGCCAAATTTTTTCTGTTTAAATTTCGCGAATCCTGATATGGTCGGTCATACAGGTGTTTACTCAGCGATTGTGAAAGCTGTTGAAACGGTAGATGCATGTTTGAAAGAAGTGGTGTCAGCAGGTTTGAAATACGATTATGAATTTCTAATTATTGCGGATCATGGAAATGCTGATTTTGCAATTAATGGGGACGGAACGCCAAATACGGCACATTCATTAAATCCTGTTCCAGTGGTTTTAGTAAGTAATCAAAAGGGGCTGAAAATAAAACATGGAATTTTGGCTGATGTGGCACCAACGATCTTAAGAAGATTAGGTATTTCTACTCCAATGGAAATGACAGGTACCTCTTTAGTATACTAAAAGTACATCATTTTTTAATGTATTAATCTTCTAATTGAAAGATTGAAATATTTTTAAATGACCCAATTTTATTTCTTGTATAGATTGAAATTGTTGAATCTTTAGAAAGAACTTCATCCGTAATGATAAGATACTTTACATGATTTTCTAGTGCATTTTCAATACCTTCTTTTATTGTTTTTTTATCATTCCCCAGTAAAGTATACCCTTTTTGATCCATAAAAGATAAAGTAATATTAGGACTCACATCAGGGATACTAAATACTAAATCGGTTCTCTTCAGACCTATTTTTCTGAGGTATGGTTCGACTGTTTCTGAGGATCCAATTTTTGTCGCGTAATCCCATTTTAGCCAATCCCAATATTTATGCTCGTCCTCTGAAAGAAAGTTTTTAGTGACAAAGGTATTATTGCTAAAATATTTAATTCTCGTTTTTGCGATACCGAAGCAAAATGAAATGACTAAAACAATTATTAACAGTACATGCGTAATTTTAGATTTAAAAATTGAATTAAAATTATTTTGAAGAATTTTAAAAAAAGTCAAAAATAACAAGGGGATAAGAATATAAAAATCAAGTAAATAGTAATCATGGACATTTAAGTTCGCAAACCATAGTAAAATAAAAAGAATTAATTCCATTAAAATCGAAAACAGAAAGATCAATAAATACCGGTTGACTTTTTTATGATTGAAAACAATGAAAAATAGTATTCCAAAGAGTAAAAAGATAAATCCGACATGATAAAATTCTGGTAAAACAAATTCTACAAAGCGATTCCAAATCTCAATTTTATTAGGAGTTTCCCAAATAGGTCTAATTGTAGATAAAAAATAGATCGAACGATTTTGTATATTATAATCTTTCGAGATTAAAAACCAAACGATTAAAAGTAAAGCAGGGATTGATAAAAGGAAGTAATCGGCTAATTTTTTATTGAAATAATTCTTTTTCAGAACACCAATCATTTCCAAAAACACAAGTAAATAAATGGGCAGAATACCCATCATCATAGTAGGTCTTAACAAAACCGAAAATGTTAAAAGAAAGCTTGAAAATAGTAATGTTTTTAAATTCTTTGTCTGCAGATACGTGTAGAAATAATACCAACCCATAAAAAGTAGCCCAACTGCAGGAAGATTGACAAGAAAATTATTAGAATAATACCCAAATAAGGGAGATGAAAAAATAAAGAAAGGACAAAAGAGGGAATAAAAAAGAGTATTCAAATAATGATCACAAATTTTAAATAGGAAAAATAAACCTAAAAACACAATGCATAAATTTAGTAGTCTAGGAGTTATATAATTTTGTCCAGTAATTTTCCAAACAGCAGCATTTACGTAATATATAATAGGAAATTCACCAACGGCCTTTCCGTTAATCGATGATTGAGAATGAATTTTAGGTTCAAATAAATTCATACCTTCTTCGAAATAATTCTTTGTAATGGAGATTGCATCTGCCTGTCGCCATTGATGAATCGAGGAAGGTGGATATTTAATTGAAATTTGTAATTTATACAGGAATGATATAAGTACGAATAATAAAATAAAAATTAGATTTTTATATTTTTCCATAGTATACCCTTATTGACAGACGTTACTCATAAAATTCATATCCTTGAAAACGTAAAATCATGATAAAATTCGTTTGCACTTCTCTTGTCAAAACAGAGGATAATAAGTTTGTATCAAGGTTGTAAATAATTTGAATATCGGTTGTAAAAACACCTTTTTTATAGACATGTTTTTCGATTAGATTTCCAAAAGTGTCATATTTAAAAAGCCATTCCTCAGCAAAAACACCATTTGAATTCGCGGCTGAACGGATGGCGGATAAATAGCCTTTCTCATTATATTGATAAAGATATTTTATTTTACCTGAAGTCATTTTCAGATTTTCAACTCTTTCAATCAAATAGCCATCTGCATTGAAATAGCTTATTTCATCCAAGTATGGTAATTCATAGCTATTATAAATTGTTTTTTTCTTCTGCAGAGAAGGGGAAACATCATATTTCATGAACTCTTTATTCAGAATAATACTTCGTTCCAATTTCCCTTCTTTAGTAACAATGTCGCGATGCGTTTCTTCAGAAATAACTCGACCTAATGAATCATTTTCATAGTGAATGGATGAATAACCACCCTGATCTTTTTTTCGATGAATAAGCAGTTGATTCTTATTAGAATATATATACATATTATTCACGGTGTCTTTGATGCCATTTTCTGTGCGTGTTTCAAAAGTAGAAACAACTCGTCCTAAGGAATCAAATTGATAGATACTTTTGAATTCCGTTTTGCGCATTATATCGCCTACTTTTTTGAACGTGTATTCACCTTTAAGACTTTTTATTTTATTCTTTTTGATAAATACTTCATTAAAAAAAGGCTCATCTGTAAATGCTAAACCACGTTTATTATCTAAAATTTGAGAATTCAAGAGATTATGTAGAATACAAAAAAAAAGGGATAATTTTTTCACAACACAAAAGTAATGCAAAATCTTCATCTAAAAAGGTGATTTAAGTTTAACTTTGTTAAATTGAAAAATAATTTTACAAGAATTGATGCAAACGCATTTTTACGGAATTGATTTCGGGACAACTAACTCGGTGCTGTCTATTTACGATAGAAATCGTAAGGAAATTATAAAAACATTCTCGATTCCATCGATACTGTATTTCCCCATTCATCAAAATTCAGGAAATAGTATTCAAACATTAGTTGGCAATGATGCAATTAAAGCATACATGGACGATGGGATGAAAGGAAGATTGATGAAATCTATTAAGCAAGTTTTGGCTATTCCTAGTTTTACGGAAACAAGAATTGGAAATCAACAATTTACAGCTTCTGATTTAGTTTCCTTCCTTTTGCTCGATTTGAAAAAAAAAGCAGATTTATTCATCGGCTATCCGTGTTATTCCGCCATCATTGGAAGACCCGTTTTTTTTGATGATGCAAATTCAACAAAAGATAAATTAGCTCAAACGCGCTTATTATTAGCTGCTGAAAAAGCTCAATTTTCTACTATTCGCTTTCAATTTGAACCTATAAGTGCTGCGTTTGCGTATGAAAAGACGCTATCAAAAAAAGAGAAGGTTTTAGTTGCTGATTTAGGAGGAGGAACAACTGACTTTACGTTGATTGAACTAGACCCTTTGAAATCTGGAATTGTCGATCGGAGAGGAGATATTTTAGCAACAGGAGGAGTGTATGTTGGCGGCGATAGTCTAGATGCTAGTTTTATGTGGGCAAAAGGAACTCCGCACTTTGGTCGGGGAGTCAAGTATGAATCTATGCCAGGAAAAATGGTCGATTTACCAACCTCTTTTTTTCAAAATATTTGTTCATGGAAAGAAATGAATTTTTTCAACGGTCCAAAAGTCAGAAATAGTGTTAATCAGTATTATGTCTATACCAAACGGAACAAATTAGTTAAAAATCTCATCACTTTGATTGATAATAATCTTGGTTTTTCTTTATTTCAAGCCATTGAGAAGACAAAAATTGAATTATCAGAAAAGAGTAAATCTTCGTTTTATTTTTCAAGAAACGAAATAGAAATCAATGAAGAAATTGACTTAGGGGAGTATAATTCAATTATTCAACCAGATATTTTTGCCATTCAAAAGTATTTAGATCAATTTTTAGAGACCAATAAAATTAATATTTCTGAAATTGACAGCTTGTTTATTACAGGAGGTACCTCTATGGTAGGAGCTATTCAGACTTTATTCAAAGAGAATTTTCCGTTAATTCCTATTCAAACAGGAGATAATTTTTTAAGTGTTTCGCAAGGTTTAGCGCTGAGTGAATACTTATTTAGTGACTATGAAGTCACGTTCTGAATTATTTCTTAAAACAAATAAAACGAATTTCCTCCTTTAGATTGTTTTTTGCATCAACCAATTTGTTGATAGGAATATAACGACCACCAGCTAATTCACTTATTTCTTGCATAGAAATTTTATCTTTTTCTTTGTTAAGAATCCCTACAACGGACATATTAATTCCTTTTTTCTTATACTTTTTGATGCATTTTTTGTAATCATCGTTGCTACCACTAAAGGCACCATCCGTAATCACAATTACCTGATTTGTGCCATTTTCCAAAAAGCCTTTCAATGCTTGTTTATACCCCAATTTAATTCCAGCTCCACCAGCTGTTGAGCCGCCCACTTTTATTGAACTAACTAGACTTTTGATTTCATCTTTATTAGCACCGGATGTTATTGGCAATAAAATTGCGGCATTTGTTGCATAGGTCACTATTGATATTTGGTCTTGTTTTCGCAACATTTCAGTTAAGGCATACAAGGAGAATTTCATTAATTCTAATTTTTCTCCAGCCCTCATAGATGCTGAAACATCTAAAATAAAAGTGACATTTATAGGGTTAAAATTGGTTTGATTAAAATCATTTTTATCTAATTCTGAAAATTGAATCGGGACTTCAGGATAGAGGACAGGAGTTTGAACAACCTCCTCTTTTTCCAATTGGTTTTCTAAATTTTGTTCAATCGGAATTAAAGTCTCAGCAGGTTTATTTTGAGATATAATATCTGGCTTTTCTTCTGCAACCAACTCAGGTTTCTCTTCTGGTACAACTGGAGTAGCAACTGGTTTCTTTTCTAATTCAAGTACAACATAATTTTGTTTGAAATTTACATATCCACCTAATTCTTTTGGGTAATAACCATCATGTGTGGCATAGAAATACGTAAATCCAAGCGGAATTTTTTGTTTAATTTCTCCTTTTGTATCGGTGAAATAATTACCGATTGGTATTCCATTTTGAATAATAATAACACTTGATTGTTCTATTACTTTTCTAGTCACTTTATCAATCGTTACAACCGTAATTTCAAAATCAGTCGCATGTTTTCTTGATTGAGGAGTAGAATTAAAATCAGGACAAGACTGCATTGAGCTTTCATTTGTATAAGGAACCTCAGTCATGTTGCCTGTTAATTTAATAATCGTTGGCTCGGCTTTATCGCTTGTATATATTTGAACATCGTACGAAAATCTCCCTTTTTGATTTTGATTAACCTGCAGACGAACAACAATAGTATCTCCTTTTTCTAGAAATTGCCCATTCACCAAGTAAACTATATTGGCAGGTTTTTTTACGCTTAATAGATATTCTTTTTTTTCGCCTATGTTTGTCACTAGTATATCAACAAAACGATCGGAAGTACTTGTTAAATTTCCAAAATCATGTTTTGTTTTTTCAAAAACTATTTGTGAAAAAGAAGATAATAGAGACGAACAAAAAAAGAGTATGAGCAGTATTTTCATGTTTCAAATGTACTTGTTTAGAAAATAAGATACAAACGGAAGTTTTTAAATATTTAGGCATATAACGAGTAATTAAATTTTGGTTGCACGAACTAAATAATCGAATGAGAAAAATAAAAACGTACACCTTTTATCAGATTATCAGATGCGAACAATTTGTCTGTGAAAAAAAATATCAAATATTTTCAATAAAATCAAACTTAAAATATTAAAATTTTTATCAATTTCTTTTTCCCAGGAAATGCTTATATATAAAGGATTATCTGCCACATTAATTTTTTATTAATTAGTTTAAACTAAAAAATAAAAAATAAATAAGTGTTTAGTTCAATTATTTTATTTAGACTTGTACTGTTAAATAAAAAAGGAAATAAATTCAATTTAAAAATACAGTTACAACTAAATCTAAATAAGGTTAAATAATTGACAAGGGGAAAACTAGAAGAAATTCTTACTGGGTATTTTATGTGAAATTAATAAGGGAAAGTAAAAAAAGGAAGTGCTACAACACTCCCTCTCAAAGACGCACTTAATTTTGGATTGTAGACCATCATGCGTGCGCATCTGTGCATCGGTACGAAGCTGAAAATACTTTTGTAAAGATACTTGTTTTAATAGAGTAGGCGATTTTATAAATAAAGATTAAATGAAAAATTTTCAAGAAAAAGAGATTAAGGATTTGAGTAGTGTTACTGGGGGATCGGATGGCACCCTAACGATTGGGTTTACAGTTGATCCAGTTGGTTTTTTTGACGGGATTAAAGGAAACGAAAAATTAAAATTTGATAAGATTGTCGTTACAAACTCCGCAAATTAATTAAAGCGGCAAGATAAATTTGTTCCTTTTATCTTTGGTTTTACTTTGTTTATATAGTAGTGTGCTGAAAATACTTAGACAAAGTGATTTATTTTAGAGTAAGCGTTAAATATAACTTATTAAAATATGAAATTTTTTTAGAAAAAGAGATTCAAGATTTATCAAAGATAAATGGTGGTCAAGATCCAATAACTGTGTCATTTACTGTTCATCATTCTGGTTTTGGTGATGGAATATATTGGAACGCAAGATTTAATTTTGATGTACCTGAAGGCAATACTGCTCATTAATTGAAAACCTATATTTGAAATCTGATCTTAGCAAAAGATCCTCAATAACAAACTGCAATCGTGTTGTAAGATGCGATTGCAGTAAAAACATATAATCCATGAAATTAAGCCGATTTAAGTACTTTCTGTTAATGACTTTACTACTCATTTTAGAAAGGCCTTTATTCTCTCAAAACACTAACTTTTTAGACACTCTTAAAGAGTATCATTATTCAGCTATTTTTATTGATAAATATGGAGATACGCTGACAAGAGAGAAATTAATTATTATTCCTTTAGGGACTCCTTGGAAAATTCAAAATTCTCAGACAGCATATAAGTTTTCATATTTCCCTGACACATTAGGTTTAAAAAAATATAAAAGTTGTATTCCATCGTATCAAAAACAAAGGGATCGTTTCGATTCATATCCATGGTTAAAAAGTAGTGTTACTGGCGGTATAGAAAAAAAGTATCAGTATGAAATTTTTTTACATCCACCAAGAAGTAACCAATATGAATATACTCAATTTGGGCCTTTTCAAATTATTCCTAAAGATGCATTAATTGAAGATACCACATGGAGCATGAATCTTCGAGTTGGACCAGGATTCCCTAAGTTAGGTAAATTTAAAGGTGTTTATTGCCATACACATCATGTTATTGATAGAGAAACGAAAATATACGGAAATGAAACTATAGAAAATTGTTGGAAAATACAATCCTCTGCAACTCATGATGTCATTGGAACCAGTTATTTAGATTGGTATTATAGTAGAGAATTTGGTTTTTTAGAATTGAACTATTTATTTTTTGACGGAACAAAAATTAAGATAGTTCTAGAAAATATAATTAGAAAATGATAGTAATTTTTTCATATCCAGATGAGGAAAGCACGAACAAGGTAATTGAATGGTTAAATTATTATAATTGTAATTTTAAAAGAATTCATTTACAAAATGAAGATTTTAGAAATATTGAAGTTCATTTAACTGATAAAGCTAAAAATATCTTTTTGAAATTATCAGATGGCACAACATTAAATTTTAACGATGTAAGTTGTTTTTTCTGCAGAGGAATGGAATTTGTGAATTTCAAGGTTGAAAATGACACCAATTTGCCAGATAATGTAATTACGAAATATCTCAATTATGAATTTTTAGCTCTTGTTAATTATTTTTATTCCACTGTAAATAAAAAATCTATTGGTTGGATAAACAATGATTGTTTAAATAAACTTACCCAATTAGAAATTGCAATTGAAGTTGGGCTTTCAACAAGTGAAATTCTGGTTACTAATACCCAAGAAGCGGTAGCTAAATATTTCGGAAAAAAGAATGTTATTACAAAAGCGATCCAAGAAAATATAGCAATAAATTTGGAAGAGGAAATATTTATTCAGCGGGTTCAAAAAGTTACAATAGGATCATTAAATGAAAAATTTTTTCCATCACTTTTTCAAAGAGAAATTGTTAAAAATTACGAAATACGAACATTTTATTTAGATAAAGAATGTTTCTCAATTGCGATTATTTCTTCTTCCAAAAAAACTGATTGTATTGACATGAGGGAGCATTATCGAACTAATTATTTTGAACCATATAGGCTTCCTAAGAAGATTGAGAACAAGATTGTAAATCTCATGGAAAAACTTAATTTAAACTCAGGTTCAATTGATTTAATTAAGGGCGTTGATGGAAAATATTATTTCTTAGAGGTGAATCCGGTTGGTCAATATGATTGGGTTTCTGTATATGGAGGATATGATCTAGATCAAAAAATAGCATTTTATTTAAATAAACTTGAAAAACGAACGAATGAAACAAAAAGTAAATAAATTAAATTCCCCTGTTTGTTTTTATACAACAAAAAAAATGGCAATAAATAAATTTGAATTAAAAGATTATCACTTAAATCAATACTATTTTGATTCAAAATTTTACCCTACAAAATTTTACAAGAAAATTATCAATCTATGAAAAATTTTCAAAACATAAGTTCTATCTCTGGCTACAAGAATCGTATTCAATATGATTTTAACAGACAAACATTTTATGGAACTTCAGCAAATGAAAATGAAATTTTTGAGAGCCCAATTAAAAGAAGTAATTATAAAAAAAAAGAAAATATTTTTTTGACACCTTCCTTAATTACTAATGCAATAATTGATCTAGATGAAAGAACGGATAAAGTTTATATAAATAAAATTTTTCTAATATTAGAAAAATTTTTATGTAAACACATCGTTATTAATATTCTAACAGTTGTTGATTTATTATTTATAGAGAATTTAATTAAATCAATTAATGATATTAATCTTCATGAAGTATTGATTTTGTTTCGTTATTCCGATGAATTATATTCGGATAATTTTGGAAATATTGTTACTTGTTCAAATAGAATAAAGTCTGCGATAATTTTCGAAAGCCCATTTGAAAAAAATTTTGAAAATTTAATGCATTTTACAGTAAAGAAAAAAGAGATTAAAAATACTAAGAGTTTGAATGAATTTAATTCCAATCATATTTTATTTAGTGAATCACAGTTACACCACACCTACTTTAACAGAAAACTTTACATTGGGCCGACAGGCGAAATAAAAAACGCCCCTGAAACTGAACAAGTTTTTGGTTACATTCAAGATATTACGGAAGATGAATTAAAGGAGATCATTTCATCACCCCATTTCCAAAAATATTGGTTTGTTCACAAAGGGTTAATTGATGTTTGCAAAGAATGTGAATTCCGGCATATGTGTGTCGATAATAGAGTTCCAATTGAAAGAAAAAG
Source organism: Chryseobacterium gleum (assembly GCA_945888595.1). Taxonomy (GTDB): domain Bacteria; phylum Bacteroidota; class Bacteroidia; order Flavobacteriales_D; family Crocinitomicaceae; genus CAIUKX01. The sequence goes on from CAMDAO010000001.1 coordinate 69,861, forward strand.
TAATGAGTGGTATAATTCATTGGAATGTAATTATAATCCATATATAGGGAAATGGGAAGGTGAGGAGGGTTATCTAAGTTTGGCAGACTGTGGAGTTATTTCTAATGAAAAAGGGTTTATTATAGATCATGAAAAAGTCCGAAAAATTAATTCAGTTATTGAGTAATCCTTCAAATTAATTAAAGTCAAATAAATGTTAATTATTTTCTATTGTAAGCACAACATAATTCCTAAATCAAAAACTATAAACAATAAAAAAAGCTATCCGTAAGAATAGCTTTTTTGTTTTTATTTCCTATTAATCATTTTAACAATAATTTTCTTCCAGGTACAATATTATTACTTTTTAGATCATTGATTCTTCTTAAATCTGCCACTGGGATTTTTGTATTAACAAAAACTCTATATAACGTTTCTCCTTCTTGCACAATGTAAAAGCCATTAAGTATATTCTTCGCTTGCTCCTCTGAAATAGGAATATTTGTTCTGAAGATCGTTTTACCCCCTGATTTTTTAGCTGTTGCAACTGGAGTTTCTGCTGATTCTGACGATTCTTTTCTTGAAGCGGTTTCAGTACTTTCCGTTTCAGCTTCCGTGATGTCAGCAAATCTTTCATCTCCTTCTTTTCTTAAAACAAATTCTGTTCTACGATTCAATTGATTTTGTTTCTCAGTGCACTTCGTTTTTTTGTCGGTGCTTTCACAATCACATTTCGCAATCAAACGAGTTTCACCATATCCTTTTCCATTAATACGTTCAGGCTTCGTGATTCTTTCTTTGATATATGATGCAGAAGCTTTGGCACGTTTTGTTGATAAAATCATATTTGATTCATCGCTTGCTTGACAATCTGTGTGAGAACCTAGTTCTATTTCTATCTCAGGATTATCATTCATTATTTTCACAATTTTATCCAATTCTTTAGCTGCATCCTTACGGATTGCAAATTTAGCTAGGTCAAAATAAATTGGATTTACGATAAGTTCAACATTGGTAACGGCTGGTTTAGGCTCATTAATCTCTACGGTCACTTCAGCAGTTTGTCCAATGTTATCAGTAATAATAACTGTATATGATCCCCTTTTAATATTTGTCAGATCTTCTTGTTTAGAATCGTTGGACCAAGTAATAGCATATGGGCCGACCCCGCCTTCGATTGTTAAATCTATACTCCCATCAGAACCTTGATACATTGTAACATTAGAAACAACAGCACTAGCTAACAAGGGCGGCGGAGGTGGTGGCGGAAGAATCGTTGCAAAATAGATATCACTGTTTTCACTTTCTCTATTACTAGCCCAATACACTTTATTACTTGAATATGAAAAGTACCCGTCAAATTTCGGCGAATTAATAGTAGTTCCTAAATTTACTGGAGCTGACCATTCTGTCCAAGATCCTTGTTTCGTGGAATAAAAGATATCGGCATCACCAGAACCTCCTAGTCCATCACTTGAAAAGAACAAGGTGTCTTTTGTAACAGATAAGAATGGGGAGATTTCAAACCCAGCAGTATTGATTACATTTCCCATATGAACGGGAGCTGACCATGCGCTACCTTCTTTGGTAATAAAGTATAAATCTTCTTTTCCAAGTGAGCCTGGACCTTGATAACTGACAATCATACTATTTTCGTCATTGTTGATATAGAAACCATACGCATCACCTTCTATATCTAATGTTGGAATTTCTACATGAATCGGCGTTTGCCAATCATTCCCTTTTTTCATTGAAATTGCAGCACCCTTTTTAAGGTAATTCTTTTTACCTTGTGACTTAAATTTATCGTACGAATCTAAAACATACACTGACGATCCATCTTTGCTAATGCCAAAAACCGCGTTATGAGATTTATTATTTAATACATCTATCGGTTCAGATTTTACAAATTCACCATTTTCTTTTGCGCTAAAATAAATCTCTCCATTTAGTTCGTTGTTTTCACCTGTAGGTAACACTCTTGAAAAATATAGCGTAGAACTATCGGTAGAAAATACAGGTAAAGTTTCTTCGGCTTCCGTATTAATTCCAGAGCCTAATTTAACAGGATCAGAAAAATTCCCCATCTGGGCATTTACTGCAAAACCAAAACCTAAAAGACTGGTGAGTAGAAATAAACTTTTATTCATTGTAGTTGTTGTTTATAATTTGGTTTAATAATTTCATCTAATTTATTAATCAAAAAACTAGTTTCCAGTTAATAATGGCATCAACATTTTCAGAAATTTTAAAAGGACACTGCAGATTTTCGAAGTTGCATACTCAAATATCTGATACTTTTCGTTTTACATAGGGAGGCAAAACTAAAGATTAATGTAGGATCACTTTTAGCAGTTCTGGTTCAAAAATAAGAAAAAGTTGATTGTAGAGCACGATTTATTGAAAAAAAAAACGATTAATTTTTAAAAAAATGAATAGGCAAAATCATGAAAGTGAGTGCCTGAGCAGAAAGCAAGTGTTTTTACGTAGAATATTTTACTCGCTTTTTTTTAACGGAGACAAAATTCTAGTACTGAATTAATGAATTTTATAGGTGATTCAGCGTGAACCCAATGTCCTGCTTCATCAATTGTAATTAAGCTCATATCAGGAAATAGAGCTTCTAATTGATCTAGATCTTCATCTAATATATAATTAGAGAGAGAACCTCTAATAAATAAAGTAGGAAGTAAAATCTCAACGTCTGCAAGCGGGGCAAGGATGTTTGTCATTTCGCGATCCAAAATCGAAATATTCATTCGCCATGCCAAACGGTCTTTCTCTTTCCAATAGAGATTTTTTAATAAAAATTGACGAACACCGATTGACGAAATAAAATTGGATAGAATTTCTTCGGCTGCATTTCTTGTGTGAATTATTTCCAAATCAATTGAATATAATCCTTTTAATATTTCAGCATGATGTAATGGATACTCTTTCACGCCAATATCAACAACAATTAATTTTTCAATGTATTCTGGATGATTTTGTGTAAATTGTATAGCGGTTTTTCCTCCCATCGAATGGCCCAGTAAAATCACTTTTTTTAAATCTAGGTCTTCGAATAGTTCTTCTAAATCTTGGGACATTAATTCATACGAAAATTGATCGCTCCATGCGCTATGACCATGATTTCTTTGATCAACAAGAATAACTCGATAGTATTCTGCTAGTTTTTTTGCATGCGTTTGCCAATTGTCAGAACTTCCAAAAAGACCATGTAAAATGACCATTGGCTGCCCTTCACCCATTTCTCGAATATGTAATTTCATGAGATAGAAAAGTTATTATCTTATTCTTTCGGCGAGATTAATTAACGAAAAATCGAGATAATAGATTTAAAAAATTTGGCATTTCAATTTTTGAGGTCGAACTTTCTATTTTACAATCTGCACTTTTACTTGCACAATTTTCATCTGCAGGACATTTAGATTTTCCTGGACTGCACGTGCTAGAAGTTTTAGTGTTATATTCTTCAGAAGAAGTGGCACCTATTGTAAATTGATTTTCATTTAATTTTGAAAGAAGTTCGATGATTTTGTCGACTGTTATTTTATTCTTGTCAAAAGCAATTTTTGCTGTATTTGCTTTTCTACCTTCTTTGAAGTCAAACTCAATAGAAGAAACAGCTTTTGTGGAAAATAATTCTTTTCTGATACTTGCCCCACAGCCCATAACGCATGTCATTCCTTCAATTTCAATCGAAAGAAGCCGATTCGATTTGACGTCTTTTGGCGCTATTTTACTACTTTCTTTTGGAAGGCTAACGGGTGTTTTTTCTGACGAACACGCCCCAAAAAGCAGAAGACTAACTAAAAATAAAATGTTTTTGTTCATCGTATATTTCATTTTAACTAAAAGTGTACCGTTGAAATAGATTTACTCTCATGTAAAAGTAATTGATTCAATCGTTATTTTAAATAAAAAGATGTTAAAAAATGCAATAAATGGATCTTTGCGCGCTAAGCTAAGTGATTGAGAATATATTTAGAAGACGATAATTCATCCTGTTACTTTTTAGAACGCCTCTAATTAGTGATTAACGTATTTATAGTCAGCGTTTTGATTCTAATATAAAAAAGTACAATTTCTCTTTGCAAGAGATTTTAAGATGACATAGTCACATTTGACTTTGAGAAGATTACCATATTTTTTTTTAACTTTGCATCTTAAATTCCGTCCATGATTATTAAAGAAGCAACTTTCGTAGTTTCCAACTCCGATTACAGATTATGTCCAACTGATGGGAAACCTGAATTTGCCTTTATTGGGAGATCCAATGTGGGAAAATCCTCTTTAATAAATATGTTAACGGGTAATAAAAAATTAGCTAAAACTTCTGGAACTCCAGGAAAAACGCAATTAATTAATCATTTCGAAATCAACAAGGAATGGTATTTAGTCGATTTGCCTGGATATGGTTTCGCAAAGGCATCAAAACAAGCACGTGTTAAATGGGAAATATTTATTTCTGAATATTTAATTAATCGTGATTCGTTGATGAATGTTTTTGTACTCATTGATTCAAGGTTAGAACCTCAGCAAATTGATTTGGAATTCATGAATTGGTGTGGTCAAAAGCAAATCCCATTTTGCATTGTATTTACTAAAATTGACAAAATTTCAAGTTCTGTTTTAGGTAAAAATTTAGCGAAATATAAAAAAGAAATGCTCAAATCTTGGGATGAAATACCACCGGTATACACTAGCTCAAGTGAATCTGCTTTCGGAAAAGAAAAAATATTAAATTATATTGATTTGATTAATGTTTCTTTGAAAGAAGTGAAAAAATAGCATTCATGTCCTATCTTTTTTGATTTAGTAAACCCAATTTTCCCCGAAAACCCAAAGAAACCGCATAAAAAAAGGGAAGACTGTTTAAGCCCTCCCTCTAAGTTAGTTAAATTACTAGTATTAATCTCTTCCGCCCACCAATCTTAGAAGAGAAAGAAATAAATTTACAAATAATATATAAAGTGTCAAACCACCTATAAGCGATAGTTTTTGTCTGTTAACACTATCAATTTCAGTGTTTTGAGAAATTTCTTTTAGCTTTTGCATATGATACGCAGTCAATCCTGTAAAGATAAATACGCCAATCACAGCGATAATAAAACCCATTGTGTCACTTTTCATAAAAATATTCACAATACCTGCAATGAAAATACCGATGAAAGCCATATACAGCATGCTCCCCATTTTCGTTAAGTCTGTTTTTGTGGTAAAGCCTAAAATAGCCATTGCAGCAAAAGCACCCGCAGTAACAAAGAAAGTGGAAGCCAAAGTAGGAAGATCATACACCAGAAAAATAACACTTAAACTCACACCCATTAAAGCAGAATAGGCAATAAAAAGGACTAAAAGTAAACCGAAAGAGAGTCGTTGATAGGCCATTTGAATTAATAAGCCCAATCCTATAGGCGCAAGTGCGACTACCCAAAAAAGAGGAGATATTCCCCCGGAGGCAGCAACAAAATTAGAAGAAAAGAATTCAGGTGTGCCGCAGTAAGAAGCTAAAATTCCAGAAATAGCTAAAGCACCAAACATATAACCATACACATTTCTAAAAAACTCTCTCGAGATTTCTTTGGTTAATGCTCCTTGCTGTTGATCGATAATTTCACTCATAATTTCTACGTTTTAAAATGTTAATGTAATTTAGACATCGCTAAGCTAATAAATTCTTTTCTTGTAGCATCATTTTTCATAAATAATCCTGTAAAAGCACTTGAAGTTGTAGAAGAATTTTGTTTTTGAACACCTCTCATTGCCATACACATGTGTGTACATTCAATAACAACTGCCACTCCTTTTGGTCTTAATGTGCGTTGAATACAATCTCTTATTTCGATGGTCAAGCGCTCTTGTACCTGCAATCTTCTTGCATAGGCGTCAACAATGCGAGGGATTTTACTTAAGCCTACAATCGTTCCGTTTGGAATATAAGCGATGTGTGCTTTCCCGAAAAAAGGAAGCATGTGATGTTCGCACATTGAATAGATTTCAATATCTTTTACGATGACCATTTCAGAATATTCTTCTTTGAATAGAGCTGACTTTAATATCTCGTCTGGATTTAAATCATATCCATGCGTTAAAAATTGTAAAGCCTTTGCAACGCGTTCAGGTGTTTTTAATAAACCTTCTCTGTTGGAGTCTTCACCTATTTTTTCTAGTATGTCGTGATAATGAGAAGCTATTTTCTCGGTTATCTGATCGTTTGGTTCAAAGTTTTTCATTTTAGCACATTAAATAGGATGTAAATATACTTATTTTGAATGATATTATTCCCCTAAATCCGTATCTCTAGTTTCAAATCCTTTATATTTGCAGAATCATGGAAGAAAGAATAGATAAAATATTGGTTCAGCGCAATTTAGTTGAAACAAGAGTGAGAGCGGAAGAAGTAATTTCAGAAGTAGGAGTGAAGGTAAATGGTAAATTAATCAATAAACCGGGTAAAAAATTTCATCTAGATTGTAAAATAGAATTAGTTTCAGAAGAATTTCCTTGGATCTCCAGAGAATCATTAAAGCTAGTGGAAGCGCTGAATAAATGGAAAATAAATGTTACAGAGGGCGTTTTTTTAGATGTTGATTGCTCAAAAGGCGATTTCACAGATGTCCTGCTAACGAAGGGAGCAAAAAAAGTATATTCAATTGATTCAGTAAAAGACTCTTTAGATCAAAAATTAAAAAATGATGCTCGGATTGTCGATTATACGGGGAAGCATTTGCGAGAATTGACGGGAAATAATATTCATGATAAATTAGATGGTTGCGTAATTAATGAGTCGATCTTATCAATGGGTAAAATTTTACCTTTTATACACCCGTTCTTAAAAGAAAATGCATTCGTTGTAGCAGTAATAAAACCTCAATTTGAAGTAACGAAAGAGAATTTAAAAAATAATGGTTCTGTGCGAAACACTTTGGGATATGAAGAAATGTTTGAAAATTTGAAAGAAATTGGGCTAACCAACAATTTGAAACATGTTGCTCATATAGATTCTCCAATTATTGGAAAAGAAGGCCAACATGAATTTATAATGCTATTTCGTAAGTAATATTTATTATTCGAAACAATTGCAAGGCGCATCAAAGTCGATTTTAATCCAACTTAATTTTTCCGCCCATGATTTTTGGAATTTTGGACCTTGTAAAACGCCTCTCGCGTCTATGTGTTTCAAATTTTTCATCGTCAGAAGTACATCTGGAAAAGTAGCCACTGGTGTCGCCCAAATATCTAAAAATTCTAGTTGTGATAGTTTTCCTATAGAAAAAGGAATCACTGCGAAATTATTTCGATTCATGATGAGTTCCTTTAAGGCGGGCAGACGACAAATCACCAAAGGGAATTCCTCCAAATTATTTTTCTCAATATTTAAAATTTCTAGTTGAGAAAAGACTTCAAAAGAATCTGGTAAATGATGTAATTTATTTTTACCTAAATTTAAATTTTTTAGATGTACAAACTTCATTAATTGGCTGGGCAGAGAGTCTATTCTTTCCTTTTCAAACGAAATGGAGAAAATCGAATCAGGATTCAGTCCCTTTGCTTCTTCCCACGAATATGTTTTGAAATTTGTCTGCGCTATAAATGCATTATTTATGAGCAAAAGAAGCAAACTCACGACTAATTTTTTCATCTTTGTGAAGTTGGGTTTTTAAATCATCTAAGGAATTAAATTTCATTTCCTCTCTGATATGAGACAAAAAGCGTACTTTAATTTTCGAATCATAAATATCGCCCTTAAAATCAAAAATATTCACTTCGATGGAAGGGGAAAGTTGATCACCCAATGTAGGTCGCACGCCAATATTTAACATACCTATTAAAAAGGGAGAATTTGGTAATTCAATTTCAACGGCATACACACCTGTTTTTGGAATTATTTTTACGTCACTTTCAATGAAAATATTTGCTGTTGGAAATCCAATTGTTCGTCCAAGTTGTTTTCCTTTTACTACTGTGCCGTTCAGTTCAAAAGATTCACCTAAGTAAAGATTGGCGATTTCTATTTTTCCTTGTTCAATCGCATTTCTAATTTTTGTTGAACTTATATTCACTTCATCAATTTCTTGAGCGAGAATTTCAATCACTTCAAAATTATATATTTTTGAAATATCTTTTAAAAAAAGCAATGTACCTTCTCTATTTTTCCCAAATTGATGGTCGTGTCCAATAACTAATTTTTTGACTTTTAATTGACCTACTAAATAGTCGCGAACAAATTCGGTAGCGGTTAAGTTTGAAAAATCGGTTGTAAAAGGCTGAATAATGATGTTTCGCAGCGCATTATTTTTTAATTTTTCTAGTTTTTCTTCTTGCGTTTGTATCAATTTTAACCCATGTGTTTCAGGTGAAATAACCATTCGAGGATGGGGGTAAAAAGTAAATAAAACGGACTCGCCACCAATTTTTTCTGCTTCCTTATTGAGTTGCTGTAGAATTTTTTGATGCCCGATATGCACACCATCAAAAGTTCCAATGGTTAAAACAGGATTCTTAATTGAAGTTAGGTCTTCGAAACCTTGAAATATTTTCATCTACATTTTTGTACTATAACACGGCAAATTTAATCAAAACAAGTCAGTTTTTTCTATGTTATATTATTAAAGAGTAAATTATTGTTTTCAAGAACCTATATTTTCGCTCAAAAAAGGAGTATTCATGTTAAATAAAAATAAATTCCATTCGCTACCTTTGTTAACGAACGTTAAAAAGTTTTTTAAATAAAGTTTTACTGATAGTTTGCTATGAAATAGTTTTTGTATATATTTACCTTTTTTCAGGCAAACAATAGTTTAATAAATAAACTGTACTTATGATACAAAAATTTACATTATTAATTTTAACCGTCTTTTTAACAGTGTCTTACGGGCATAGTCAAGGTGGACTTGGGACTGTAAGAGGAACTGTAACAGACGCAGAAACGAAAGATCCAATTCCTTTTTGTAAGGTAACTTTGAAAAAAGGGGATGCTGTAGTAACAAATGCAGCAACAGATTTTGACGGTAAATTTCAAATGAATTCAATTGAAGTTGGCACGTATGACGTGGAGGTCAAAAATGAAGCTGAAGGATACCAAATTTATAAATTGACGGGAGTAGTTATTTCTTCCAATCAGATACGTTTCCTTGATGACATTGCGTTATCAAAGAAAACTACTGACATGGAGGAGGTGACAGTAATCGCCTACAGAATACCACTTATTAATAAAGATGGTGGAGCTTCTGGAGCTACTGTGTCTCGTGAAGATATTTCGCGGATGCCTGTGCGTTCTGCTCAAGCGGTTGCAGGAACAGTGGGTGGTGTCAACGTGAGTGAAACGGGTGATATGAGTATTCGTGGTTCTCGTTCTGATGGTTCCTATTTCTTTATAGATGGTATTAAAGTACGTGGATCTTCCAATTTACCAAAATCTGCCATTGAAGAAGTTTCTGTAATTACGGGTGGCCTTCCTGCTAACTATGGTGATATCACGGGGGGTGTTGTATCTATTACAACGCGTGGACCTTCTTCTACTTTCTTTGGAAGCGCTGAGGTTGTTTCTTCAGGTATCTATTTGAAAGGAAAAGACAAAGATGGATATGATGGAAAAGTATTTGGTTTAGACAAATATGGGTATAATTTGATTGAAGGCATGTTCTCTGGGCCACTTTGGATGCAAAGAGATGCTGATGGAAATAAAACGAAACCACGTTTAGGTTTTTTAATTTCTGCCAATTATACAGATCAATTAGATGACAGACCTGTCTCTGGAGGAACGTATAGAATTAAAAAGGATGCGCGCGATGCTTTAATTGCCAATCCACTTAGACCAACATCGACTGGATCTGGAACGTATAGTAACTCAAATTTCTTGAGAGCTTCAGATTTTGAAAATGTCCCATGGAGAATGAATGCTCGTCAATCTACTTTTTCTTCTCAAGCTAAAATTGATGTAAAAACAGGTCCTTCAATGAACTTAACATTTGGAGGATCGATGAATTATGACAATGGAACTTCTTATTCACGTTCAGGCTCATTATTTAATTTTTCAAATTTTGGACATGCATCCTCTTTAGACTGGAGAGTTTTTGGACGTTTAACACAACGTTTCTCCAATGAGAGAGAAGGGTCAAGTTCAAAAATAAAAAGTGCTTTTTATACATTAATGGTAGATTATTCTCATTCTAAAACTCAAAATTTTGATGAGAATCATAAGTACAATCTTTTTGATTATGGTCATGTAGGAAAATTTACAACGACACAAGTTCCATCTTATACTTTTAATAGTGCAACGCAAACCTATGTTCAAGATGGTATTAAAGATGTCAGTGTGGCTTTCGTTCCTTCTGAAACAAATGCAGCTTTAGCAGCTATAACAACTCAATATTATAGTATTTTTGAAGGGCAAACAATAGGTCATTTTGAAAATTTGAATCAAATTTCTCAAGGTAATGCGCTTCGTAATGGTGATTCACCAAATTCTGTGTATGACATTTGGAGTAATATTGGTTCACCTTACAATTATTTTGGTAAAACAGAAAATTCTCAATTCCGTTTTTCTGGTTCTGGATCTGTTAATATTGGAGATCACTCTCTTACTTTAGGTTTTGAATATGAACAACGGGTGGATAGAGGTTGGACATCTGGAACAACTTCAAACGGAGGAACAAATGGACCAATTGGTTTTTGGACGACAGCGCGATTATTGGCGAATTCACACATTAAGGAATTGGATGTAAATAAAGCAACTATTTCTGATAGTGGAGCATTTCAAGCGATTGCCTATGAGCAATTAAATTCTGGCTATGCAGCAACGCATGATGGAGTTTATGGAGGTCAACAAAATGAAGATCAACAATCATTTTTTGATTATAACTTGCGTAAAAAATTAGGATTTAATGGCGACGGAACAGATTATATTGATATTGATAAATATGATCCATCAACATTTACCTTAGATATGTTTTCTCCAGATGAGTTATTGAACTCTGGAAATTCACTTATTTCATATTGGGGATACGACCAAACTGGTAAAAAAGTAAGAGGAAATACAGATATTAATAAGTATTTCAATGATTTCGATGCAAATGGAAATTACAAACGTTTTGTAGGTGCATTTCAACCGGTATACATGTCAGGTTACTTGATGGATAAATTTGCATTTAATGATTTAGTTTTTAACGTTGGTGTGCGTGTCGATGTTTTTAACGCGAATCAACCAGTGTTAAAAGATCCTTATTTAGTATATGAAGCAAGAACAGTTGCTGAAGCAAAAGCATTGTTCGCTACTGATGCTGCAAAAACATGGTTAAATAATATTCCAACTTCGATGGGAGATTCGTATACTGTGTATGTAAACGATATTAATAATCCAACCGCTATTAATGGGTATAGAAACGGAACAGTTTGGTATAATGCAAGTGGTTCTGAGGTATCTTCTGCTAAAATGATTGAAGGTGCAGGTGGTATCGCTCCTTGGTTAATTGACCCAAGTCAAGAAACGCCAAAAGCTTCGGCATTTGAGAATTATAAAGCGCAAATAAATGTCATGCCTCGTATCGCTTTCTCATTTCCAATTTCAGATGAAGCGTCTTTCTTTGCTCATTATGACATCTTGACACAACGCCCTAATAATAATTCTAGATTTGATCCATTCAATTATCAATTTATGAATTCTAGAAGTGCGATTATTGATAATCCAAATCTAAAACCATCTACTACGATTGATTATGAAATCGGTTTTCAACAAGTATTGTCAAAAACATCTTCTCTAAAAATTTCTGCTTTTTACCGTGAACAAAGAAATCAAGTTCAATTGATCAATGTGTATGATGCGTATCCATCAAGTTATAAAACGTATGGAAATAGAGATTTTGGAACGGTAAAAGGAACAACCATTTCTTATGACATGCGTCGAACTGGAAACATTCGAATGACCGCTGCCTATACTTTGCAATTTGCAAATGGAACTGGTTCAGATGAGAATTCTTCTACTGGATTAATCAATGCTGGTTTACCGAATTTAAGAGCAACTTTCCCTTTCAATTACGATCAACGTCATGCGTTTGCTATCACAATGGATTATCGATATGGAGAAGGAAAGGATTACAATGGCCCAGTAGTTAAAAATTTCAATGTATTTGAAAATACTGGATTGAATTTAATTTCAAATATTTATTCAGGGTCACCTTATTCTGCACAAAACTTTATCACAAATGAAGGATCATTTAACCCTGGTAATGCTGGATTAAGTGGAACAACAAATGGATCTCGTTTGCCTTGGTCTTATAGATTGGATTTGCAATTAGATAGAACTTTTAATGTTACACTTGGAAAAAGTGAGGACAAGAAAAAGGTTACTTTTCTAAATGTTTATATACGTGTTACTAACGTATTGAATCAGAAAAATCGTATCAATGTATACCGTGCAACAGGGAACTGGGATGATGATGGTTATTTGGCTGCGGCAGCAAGTCAAACATCTATTCAAAACCAATTAGATGAGCAATCGTTTAGAGATTTTTACACGATGAAAATTCAGAATGCAACGAATATTAGTGCGCCTAGGACTATTCGTTTAGGAGTTAAATTTGATTTTTAATTCATAATAATAATAAAAGAGAATTATGAAAAAGCAATTAGTAGGATTATTAATAATAGGATGTTTGGTTATTTGGTCGAATAGTGCATTAGCGTATTATAAGGATAAAGATGGCCCTAAACCTAGCAATACAAATGTAGGGCAAGATAAAGCTGCAGGTTGTGCTCCAGCGACGAAAAAATTATTTCTTGAATTCAATGATGTGAGAGCATTAATTGAAAATGGAGGAAGTATGTTCCAAGATAGAGCCAACGGTTTACCATCCTACGAAGTTCCTAAAGTTACAGATGGAGGAACAAAGCATTTCGCGATATTTGCCGGAGCATTATGGATGGGAGGAACAGACATCAATGGTCAATTAAAAATTGCTGCTTTGACATTTAGGACAGGGAATGATTTTTGGGCTGGACCCTTGACCGTTACTCCTGGTTCTGGTAATTTTGTATATGGAATTCCTCAAGGAGACGATGTTAGTAAAGATTTCGGTGCTGCAACAATTACTCCAGCAGAATGTTTAGCATACGATAAATTTTACACGATTCGTAAAGCGGAAGTTATTGCTTTTAGTACTTGGTGGAATTGTCAATATGATCCTTCTGCTGATGCTACATCATGTGCTTATATAAATGAAAACAAGCCGTCAGATGATATTTTTAATAGAATTATTAACTGGCCAGCTCACGGAAATACGACGGTTGGTCAAGATTTTTATTTAGCCCCATTTTATGATAACGACGGAAGTGCCTTTGGTAAACCAGGAAAAAATCAATCATATAATCCAATGGAGGAAGGCGATTTTCCAGGATATGATGATATTTTAGGAATAGATGAAATTAAATGTGGTCAAGATAGAAGAATTTCTTTATTTGGAGATGAAACCAACTGGTGGATTTTTAATGACAAAGGAAATATTCACACGGAAACAAAAGGTGAGCCTATTGGAATGGAAATTCGTGCTCAAGCATTTTCTTTTGCAACAGATGACGAAGTAAATAGAATGACTTTCTTTAATTATGAGTTAATCAATAGAGGTACGCAAACGTTATATAAAACTTATTTTGCTCAGTACGTAGATGCAGATTTAGGAAATCCAGCAGATGATTACACGGGTTGCGATGTTTCTCGTGGTTTAGGTTATACGTATAATGGTGATAATAATGACGAAACGAATGGACAAAGTCCTGGGTATGGGGTCAATCCTCCTGCTATTGGTATCGATTTTTTCGAGGGTCCATATAAAGATGCAGATGGAATAGCAAATGGTTATCATCCAGATAATCTAAATGCAGCTTTAGCTGATGAAGGTATCGTGTATAAAGGTATCGGTATCGGATATGATGATTTGATTGTAGATAATGAGCGTTTTGGTATGACACGTTTTACGTATTACACTGGAGGAGCTACTCCTGTTGTTTTTCCATATACAGATCCTGCAACTGCAACCCAATTCTATAATTTTATGGATGGTAAATGGGCAAATGGATCAGATATAACGTATGGAGGAAATGGTCACGTTACTGGAGCCACACAAAAATCGACGTATATGTTTCCTGGTGATTCAGATCCTTTAGGTTGGGCGACTGATGGAGCTATTGTAAATGATGACTGGAGTGAGGTTACCGCTGGTAATGCTGCTGGAGATAGACGTTTCGTTCAATCGGCTGGAGCTTTTACTTTGCAACCAGGTGCAGTAAATAACATTACAGTTGGAATTATCTATGGCCGAGGGATTGACGGTGATTTATTTTCTTCAGTGCGTGCTTTGAAACGCGCCGATACGAAAGCACAAGCTTTGTTTGACAATTGTTTTAAAATTCTAGATCCTCCTATGGCTCCGCAATTAAAAATTCAAGAGTTAGAAAATGAATTAATTCTTATGTTGGATAATCCTGGAGTAAATCATAACAATTACAAAGAAGGTTATTCAGAGGAAGATAAAGTAAATATCACCATGGACAGTGTAGATAAATTCTACAGATTTGAGGGATATCAAATTTATCAATTAAAAAATTCATCTACCTCTGTAGCTGATATTCGCGATGCAACAAAAGCTCAATTAGTGGCGCAATGCGATATTAAAAATGGAGTTTCTCGTTTAATTAATTTTGAATTTGACGAGGAATTAGGATTCTCAATTCCTACAGAAAAGGTAAATGGAGCTGATAAGGGTATTCAGCATACCTTCCAAGTGAAAGAAGATTTCTTCGCTTTAGGAGATAGAGCTCTTGTTAATCATAAAACGTATTATTATGTTGCTTTGGCTTATGCTTATAATAACTTTAAACAATACACGCCAACGGATCCATTATTATTAGATGGTCAAAAAACACCTTATATCTCTTCTCGTTTAGGTTTTAACGGAAATGCAATTACTGCTGTGTCAGGAATTCCTCATAACCCAATGCCTGAAGCGGATGGTACTAATCAATATATTGGATATGGTTCAACACCTCGTATTACCCGTCTTGATGGATATGGAAACGGAGGGAATTCTCTAGAGTTAACAACTGAATCTAAAAACTATATCATTGATAATGGATTTATGAGTAATCCTACCTATGATTATGGTGCTGGACCAATTAATGTAAAAGTAGTTGACCCACTTAATTTAGCTGATGGTTATTTTGAATGTTTATTTGATGACAATGGATATAATGCAAATTTAACAAATGGAGCGGATTCTGCAGTATGGACAATTAACCATTATACAAGTTCTGATAAGTCAGTGTTGGTTGATTCTAGATCAGGTTTGGTCGATATTTCTAAAAATAATGAAGAAATTATTCCTCAATGGGGTATTTCGGTTCAAATAAATCAAGTGAAATATACGAATGGCATTTCAAATGAATTTACAGATCCAATTAGTGCAACAATTGACTTTGCGGATTCATCTAAAAAATGGCTGTCAGGCGTTCCAGATAATGATGGATTTGACCCTACCAACTGGATTCGTTCAGGAACAGCAAGTGATACAGCTTCAGCTGGATTTACACCAACCTACATTGCACCATCTTGTTACAAAGATGAAATCGATGTAGACGCTGATAAGAAATATACTAATTTACTTGGAGGTACTATAGCACCGCATCGATTGGTAGGTTATCAATGTGATTACCAACCACTAGCATATTATGGCTATTCTTCTGGAGTTGCTGGATCAATGAAATCGTATGCGAAAGTGAGTTTCACGCCGAGTGTTGATATCATTATTACATCAGATCAATCTAAATGGACCAGATGTCCAGTATTTGAGCTTGGTCGTGATTTTAATCTAAATTATGGAGGTGCTAAACCAGGAGGACTTAGAAAAAGTGCAAGTGTTGGAAAAGATTACTTACCGGATGGAAGTGGTACAACTGGAATGAGCTGGTTCCCTGGATATGCTATTGATTTAGAATCTGGAGCACGATTATTCATGGCCTTTGGAGAAAATTCTTTCCTTGCCAATGATGGTGGAGCGAATATGAAGTGGGATCCATCAGAGCGCGCTATCGATGACCAGTTTAATCCAATTCTAGGAGGATTACAACCTATATACATATATAGTTACATGCAATCGACCATCAATGGTAACAATAATGTGTATGACTTCCCTGCTTATAATCCTACCGACAATGCAGTATATAATTTTATGCAGTTAATTGAAGGTGGTGACAATACTGCAAAAAGGCGTTTGTATGGAAGTATGACATGGATTGCAAACACGCTTGGTGTTGAGAATCAAAGTTATTTATCTTCAGACGTAACTATTAAGTTGCGTGTTAATAAAGAATACAAAAACTTCAATGCAACAGGTCAAAACGGTGGTAAACCAATGTATTCATGGAATACAGATGATATTGGCACGAAAAAATCAGATCGAGATCGACTGGTTGACGCGTTAGACATGATCAATGTTGTACCGAATCCTTATTATGCATATTCTGAATATGAAGGAACAAGATTAGATACCAGAGTAAAAATTACCAATCTTCCTGAAAGATGTACGGTTACGATCTATAGTGTGAATGGTAAATTAATCCGACAATACAAGAAAGATAGTGAAATCACATCATTGGATTGGGATCTAAATAACCACAAGGGAATTCCTGTCGCTGGAGGTGTGTATTTAATACATATTGATGTCCCAGATGTAGGGGAGAAAGTTCTTAAATTCTTTGGAGGAATGCGTCAGATAGATTTACACGGTATTTAATTTTATTAATAGAATTATATAGAATGAAAAATTCAATAATAACAATAAAAAAGGTCATTTTATGCGGAGCTATTATTAGTAGTTCTGTTGCAAATGCAGGAAACGAAGATCGTTCAGGTTCGGCTGGTGCTTCGCATTTATTAGTGAATCCTTGGGCTAGAAGTTCTGCAATGGGTGATGCTGGTGTGGCTAGTACAAATGGATTAGAAGGTTCTTTTACAAATGTGGCTGGTTTGGCTTTCACAGATAAAACGCAGTTAAAGTTTAACCATAGTAATTGGATGGGTTCTGCTGGAATAGCATACAATAATGCTGGTCTTGCTCAACGTATTTCTGATAGAGATGTTTTTGCAATTAGTATTCAGTCAATGAATTTTGGTGATATTCCAATCACAACGGTTGCAAATCCGGAAGGGAAAATCGGAACATTTTCTCCACGTATTAATGTTTTCAATGTAGGTTATGCACGTTCTTTTTCTAGCTCAATACATGCTGGAATTAACATGAAGGTAATTTCTGAAAGCATGACCAATCTTAAGTCGTCTGGTATGGCTTTTGATGTTGGTATTCGCTACGTTACGGGTGAGAAAGATCAAATAAAATTTGGTATTGCATTGAAAAATGTGGGACCAACAATGAAATACAAAGGAGATGGTTTAGATCAACAAGCGACGTATGTTGAAACGGGTAGTATTGCAACGCTTAATCAACGTGCACAAGAATTTGAATTACCTGCTTTGTTAAACATTGGAGCATCTTACGATTTTAATTTTGATGAAAAGCAAAAGTTGATTCTTGCGTTTGCATACACAGCAAATTCGTTTTCATATGATCAATTTAGAATTGGTTTGGATTACGGAATGAAAACAGAAAAATTAGCTTTTAATTTAAGAGGTGGATATGTGTATGAAAAAAGTATTTTATCCTCTGAAAACAGATCGAATGCAATGATCGGACCAACTGCTGGTTTCTCTGTTGATGCACTTGCTGGTAAAAACAAGAATGCTTTAGGAATTGAATATTGTGCTCGTTTTGCAGGTGCATTCGGTATTATTCATACAATTGGAGCGACGATTAGTTTAAAATAAAAAAAAAATTATATATTTGTACTAACAAGAGAGTTCCTTTGAGCTCTCTTGTTTTTGTTTTATAGTTAATTAATAAGATTATGTCTCAAGTTACATATTATACGCAAGAAGGTTTAGATCGCATGATTAAAGAACTTCATGAAATGAAAACAGTTCAAAGACCTGCTATTTCTCTACAAATAGGAGAGGCGAGAGATAAAGGTGATTTATCAGAAAATGCAGAATATGATGCCGCGAAAGAAGCGCAAGGTTTGTTAGAAATGAAGATTTCAAAGTTGGATACCATTCTCGCTAATGCGCGTGTAATTGATGAATCTACAGTGGATAATTCTAAAGTGTTTATCCTATCAAAGGTTCAAATTAAAAACGTTGACAATGGGATGGAATTTGAATATACGTTAGTGGCAGAAAATGAAGCTGATTTGAAAGCGAAGAAAATATCCATGGATTCTCCTTTTGGAAAAGGTTTATTAGGTAAAAAAATTGGTGATATAGCCGAGATAAGTGCACCTAGCGGTCCAATGTATTTTGAAGTATTGAGTATTTCGAGAGGATGAGTTCTATTTTCTCTAAAATTGTTGCTGGTGAAGTACCTTGTTTTAAGGTTGCAGAAGATGATAATTACCTAGCGTTTCTGGACATCACTCCATTGAGAAGAGGACATGTCTTGGTTATCCCCAAAAAGGAAACAGACTATATTTTTGACTTAACGGATGAGGCTATCAGTGGAATTTTTGTTTTTTCAAAAAAAGTAGCGCATTCAATTAAAAAGGCATTCCCTTGCAAAAAAGTAGGGGTAACAATTATTGGGTTGGAAGTACCTCACGCACATATTCATTTAATTCCCATGAATTCTATGGCTGACATGAATTTTGCACAAGAGAAGTTAGTTTTGAGTAATGATGAACTTTCGGAGATTGCCGATAAAATTATCAACGCATAGAATTTTCGCGTCTGCTGACATTGATTTTTTGGTTCAATTTTTGCCCTTTAACCTAATGAATTTAAATGATATTTTGAGCAAATGAAAAATAGTTTACCACGTCAATTATTCATTCTTGCTGTGACAATTATGTCCGTTTCTGCAGTTTTTGCCCAGGTTTCTCCCACTAATATTTTATTTATTGGAAATAGTTATACGCATTACAATGACATGCCAGGTATTTTTAAGGACTTCGCTATTGAAAAAGGGTATTCAGTCAATGTGGAAATGAGTGCGAAAAGTAATCACACATGTAAAATGCATTGTGAGAGAGCTGAGTTGTTTGAAAAAATTAAAA
>CAMDAO010000002.1 GCA_945888595.1 Chryseobacterium gleum
TCAATTTAACAACTCCAGCACCTCAAAATAAAATAATCCCACAATTTAAGCAAATCAGTAGTAATCATTAAATTAAAACATTAACTTTAATCATTAAATTTAGTGGATGGATTTTAAAAATTTACAAGAACAGATACTTTTTACTCACAACGAACTTTACCTAAATGCTGTTAAATCGATTAACATTCATCTTTCAATCAGAAATTGGCTAATTGGATATTACATAGTTGAATTTGAACAAGAAGGGGAGGATAGAGCGAAATATGGTTCAACTATTATTAAAGAATTATCAAAAAATATTCAAATAAAAGGACTAGGAGAAACCAATTTAAAGCAATGCCGAAAATTTTTTATAGTATATCCTGAAATAAGTCAGTCAGTAACTGACTTATTCAAAAGTAATACGATTTATCCGGTGAGCTTAAAAAGTCAGTTAATGACTGTCTTTTCTTTTTCTCAAAAAAGTAAATTAATAACATATGAACAAAAAATTAAAACTCTGGGAATTAGATCGGGTATCTGAAGAACAATTTAAGCAGCAGGAAAAATTTCCAATTATTGTTATTCTTGACAACATCAGAAGTTTAAATAATATTGGCTCTTTCTTTCGGACTTCGGATGCTTTCAATGTAGAGAAAATTTATTTGTGCGGTATTACGGCAACTCCACCGCATAGAGATATTCAAAAGACAGCGCTAGGAGCAACAGAATCCATGATTTGGGAGCATCGAGCATCTATCATGGATGTTGTAAATGAACTGAAAACCCAACAAATAAAAGTATGTAGCATCGAACAAGCAGAGAAAACTACTTTTTTGCAAGATGTGAAGGATTTACCAAAAGCAAAATATGCTTTGGTGTTTGGAAATGAAGTCGATGGCGTGGATCAAGAGGTAATTAATGCGTCGGATTATATCGTCGAAATTCCACAGTTTGGAACAAAACACAGTTTAAATGTAAGTGTTTGTGCTGGAGCAGTTTTATGGGAATTTGCCAAGAGAAATATTTGACAAATATAGAAAGAAGAAGGAATCCAAGATGGTACCCTTATTTTAATAATTTCAGTAATGAATTTATCTAGCAAACATCTATTTTTCTATAGTTTTTAATTTACCAAAGAAAAATCAAAAAACTTCTCGCGAATAATTTTAACCAATTTTGGCAACAAAATTTTCACTCTTTCTTTTACTTTATCATTGTCGTGTAAAACAAGAATATCGCCCGCCGAGATTTGTTTTTTTGCTTTTTTCAGAATCAAGTCAATAGAAACTTTTGGGTCATAATCGTAGGACAGCCAAGACCACATAATAATTTTGTATTCTTTTGACAAAAGATAGGATTGCCAAATTTTTAATCTTCCGTATGGTGGTCGAAAAAGAGGACTTTTTACAAGAAGATGGGTGTCTGAAATTGATTTTTTATAGCTTGTAAAAGACATATTGTTGGCCTTGTCATGATTCATCGTATGATTGCCGACCGCATGTCCTTCTGAAATTATCCTTTCAAATAGTTCGGGATATCGAATCACATTGCTTCCGACGCAAAAGAAAGTTGCTTTGATATTTTCATTTTTCAAATAGTCTAAAATCCAAGGCGTAATTTCAGGATTTGGACCATCATCAAACGTTAAGTATACATTTTTTAGTGAGCGTGAAAAACCCCACGTTCTTCGAGGAAAAATCCAGGAAAAGAAACGTGGGGTTTTAAATAATTTCATATTTTGGGGCACTTTATCTTAGTGCTGAATCCGGAATATCCATTTGTTGAATCATTTTTTCCATATCCACCGCTTCTTGATTATTTGGCGCTGGAGCTTGCTCTCTTGGAGCAGCTAACAAGCCGAAATGAATTCCAATAGCCTCAAGATTATCTTGTAAATCGAAAATCATGTTGGCATACCTTCCTGCTCCGGAACCTCGTGATGTACTTTCACCATTATCTTCAGCTTTTACTTTCAACTCTGCATAAATTTTAGGGAAAACGGTTCCGTACAATGCTTTCAATTTTGCTTGTGTTCGTTTTGCCAATAGTCCGTTTGGATCACCAAATTGTGGGTCATAACAGGCCGCTGAAATTTTAAAGTAATTATCTAATGCGGCAAATAAATCTTTTGAATTACTTCCTGCAAAAAACACATCGCTGTTTTCAAAATATCCAAAAATAGTTTCCATTTGTCTGGCCATTTCTAGACCTAAATCATTCGCTGCTTTTTTCTGCCCAGCTTGAAATAATAAAGCAACATAATCTGGTAAAATCCCATCGCTGTAGGCTTCATATTGCAGTGAACCAACATTGTATTTCTCTCTTGTTGGACTAGGTTCTCCTCCATCAATTACTACACTTGCAGGCATTAATTGTAAGGAGCGCTTGAGTAAATCTCCCGCTTTTTTTCTATACGCAGGAATATCCGTTTTTGCCGCATTAAATATTTTTTGCATGCTATTTGCTTCATCAATTCTACCAGATTGTCTATATAGATTGATTGTTTTTTGACCCTTACGAACAATTGCTTGTGCTTCATCAATTTTGCGCAGATAATCTTCGGCCAACGTTGAAAACTGTGAACGATATTGCGATGTATGTCGTCTCGTATAATAATCCGTTAAAACTGTCGGATTGCTCATGTCACCATAGACATAATTACTCATTAAGTTCGTATACATTTTATCTGACATCAATCTTTCATTTCTATTATTGATCGGCGTTAATTCAAATGTCATCCCATTTTGTTTCAAATAACCTCTTTTATACATAGCCATAGAAACATCAGATCCACCTGGGCTAGAGAAGAAAATCCCTCTTTTCCAATCGTTATTTGCAAGAATATCCAACATCATCACTTGTTCACGAGTAATTCCACGTGCTTCAAAATTAAATCGAAGTTCATCAAAACATTCTCCTTGCTGATTTTTATTTATAATTCCTGATTTTACAGCATTTACTTTATCGACTGGAAGAATAATTCCGGTAGAAGGTAAGAATCTAACTTTTTGACTTTCATTATATAAAATGATATTAGCATCATCTCGTGTAAATTTCATCAAATCATCAATGTTCGCATAATCCCAAGAATTTTCAAACTTCATTAATAAGTCATACAAAGCTTGTGCTTGTCCTTCTGGAAAAATCGTTGTACCGCTTTGAACACCAGATAATAATTCAAGTCCTGCTTGGAATTTTTCAAAAATATCATCCGAAAGTGCCGGTTTGGTTTTAGTTGATATGGTTTGTTTTAATAATTCTAATCGAGCACTATTACCAGGATCAGTCGTTATTGAACCTACTAAAGAACTTACTTGCGTGTTAAAATTGGATAATTCTGCTTCTGCCAGTTGACGGTTATTTTTCAATCTCATATTGATGACATCTTTGATGATTTTCTCACCTGCATTCATAGAGAATAAATCAGTCAACCCAATAAACATTACTTGATCCGTATATCCTGCATTCATCAATATTTGATCTTCTGTAAATTTAATTGGCAGTGGATCTGAAGTGTACGCTCTCATTTTCATTTGATCCGTATACCAGTCTGTTTGCATTAATGATAAGTTACATACTCGAACATCTGTTTTCAAACCTTCTACCTCTTGCATATACCAAAGTGGGAAAGTGTCGTTATCTCCATTGGTGAAAAGGATAGAATTGGGCGTACAAGAATTCAAATAATTAGCTGCTAAATCCCTAGCGGATGTTTTTAAACTTCTATCATGATCGTCCCATCCCTGCATACCCATAATTACAGGTACAAATAAACCTAAGGCAATTGCCACAAAAGCCCCTTGATTTTCACTTTTTAAAACTTTCTTTAAGCCTGTCATCAGTGCTAACGCTAATCCTCCAATTAAGAACATGATTACCCAAGAAATAGTGATAGGTTTTGACACTTCACTACTTGCATCAAAAATGAAAGCTAGAAATAACCCACCACCAAAAAGAATGGCTATTTTCGTATATTCTTCTTTTCCAAATCGTGTAAATGCTTCGTAAAGACCATAAACACCCATTCCAATCCAAAGGGCAAAGAAGTAGAAAGACCCTGCAAATGCATAATCACGTTCTCTTGGTTCCATCGTTTTTTGATTCAAATAAACAACGATGGCAAGTCCTGTAAAAATAAACGCCAATAAAACAACGAAAGCATCTTTAGGTGTCCTATAAAAATGAAAAATCAACCCAATAAAACCGAGGATCAATGGTAAAAAGTAAAATTTATTATTTGATTTATTTTCACCCGTAAAATAAGTTGCGTGCTCATCTTGATTTCCCAAACGAGCATTGTCGACAGCGCTGAATCCAGAAATCCAGTTTCCTCTCATGTGCTCGCCTCCATGCCCTTGAACATCATTTTGTCGTCCAGAAAAATTCCATAAAAAATACCTCCAATACATCCAATTCACTTGATATCTAGCAAAATAGGTCAAGTTTTCTCCGAAAGTGGGTAAGCGCATATCGTCGCTACCAATTTCGGTATCCGCTCCGTCTTTCGTGTCATAACCCGACCAACTTTTATACCCACTTATTTTAGTAGGATCATCGGCACTATACATTCTAGGAAAAAACGTATTTTGAGAATAAGTAGGAACAACGTGCTCTTGCTGGCCAACATTGGATTCAAAATAAGTTTCATCTATGGAAAAAGCACCTCCATTTTTCTTCGAAAATCCTTGGGCATCTTTTTCACTTCTGAACGCTTTTACAACATTGTCATTTCCATCTTTAACAACAAATCTTCTCAGAAAAATAGGAGAACGATTACCAAATAAATCGCTTTCATTCATTTGAGAATTCCAATATGGTCCCGAAAGAATAGGAGAGGAGCCATATTGCTCTCTTTTTAAGTAGGATTTTAAAGTCACTAAATTCTCCGGATCATTTTCATCCAAAGGAGTATTTGCATTCGAACGGATAACAATTACAGCGAAAGATCCGTAACCAATCAATAACATAATTAATCCTAAAGTGGCGTTATATAAGATCGTGTTTCCATTTTTTCTAGCGCGACGAATAATGTATATACAGCCAAGCACCAATGCGCCAAAAAAGAAGAGTGTTCCACTGTAAAATGGCAATCCCAAAGAATTTCTAAACATTACCTCAAACCACGAAGCGACTGAAATAGAACCAGGAATAACTCCCTCTTGAATGAAGCCAAGAATAAAAATAGACAAGATACCAGTCAGTAAAATTCCTTTCAAATTGGCCACTTTTTTGTAGCGGAAATAGATGACAAACCCAATGGCAGGAACAACAAGAATACCCAATAAATGGACACCAATCGCTAAACCTAGAAGAAACATTATTAACACCAACCATCTATCAGGCGAATAGGTGATATCCAATTCACCATGTTGCATAATTGCCATTTCTTCATCCCATTTAAGGATTGCCCAGAAAATAGCAGCGGTAAATAATGAAGCCATTGCATATACTTCACCCTCAACAGCTGAGAACCAGAATGAATCCGAAAACATGTATGCCAAAGAACCCACTAAACCAGCACCAAGAATGGCAATCATTTCCCCTTTTGACAAGTCTACCTTCGTTTTCAAAGCGACTTTTTTAGCCAATAAAGTAATGGACCAAAACATAAACATAATCGACAATGAACTGCTCATCGCTGAAACTCTATTGATACAAACCGCCACATTTATTGGATCAGCGAAGAAAGAAAATAATCGACCAATAATCATAAATAATGGTGCGCCCGGAGGATGACCGACTTCTAATTTGTACGCTGTAGTCACATATTCCCCACAATCCCAAAGACTTACGGTATCTTCAATCGTGATAAAATAAACGGCAGTTGCGACAATGAATACAAGCCATCCAATAAGTAGATTCAATTTTTTATAATTCATATTCTAAAAATAATTCATGTTCAATACGCGAATTTAGTAATATAAACTATTCTGACTTTAATTAAATACCTAAAAATTCCTAAAACATTGTTTTCCGCTAAAAATCGTTCGGTAATTTGGCGCGCTGTATGATAAAAACCTTTCCTCAGAAGTCTATGAATGAGGGTCCATAATTAATTGAAAAATAAGAGTCTAATTTCTACTTTTCAGCGAAGATCGGATAAATTTAAAAATAATTGATTTTTTACTTTTGATTTTCAATTTTCTTTGTAACTTTGCGCCCACAATTGGCCCATGGTGTAACTGGCAACACGTCTGTTTTTGGTATAGAAGAGTCTAGGTTCGAGCCCTAGTGGGCCAACAAAAAGTCTTTCAGAAATGGAAGACTTTTTTTATACCTTTTAGTTTTATGGAACAATCCTTAAATCAGGTTAATAACAAGTAGGAGTTAATATTTAAGTGTTTTATCATTGTATTTTCCTAGCTCATTTAAATATTAAAACTATATTTGTTGTAAATGAGATTTCTACTAATCTTCATTCTACAAACAAATTAAACAATTAAAAAATGAAACGTATTCTGTTTATCTTTTTATTCTTGATGCTCGGAATACGATGTGCCCCAAAACCATATCAGCCAAATTACAATAGGGAAGTGAGTCATAATTCGGTTATCGCCGCACGAAATACGATGGTTCAAAAACAGGCTGATGGCGAAATACGTCGTATGAATCTCCAACGTAAAAAAGCTAGAAAGAGGATGGCTGCTAAGCATAAAAGTAAAAAAGCAGAAAAAAATTCTAAAAAATTGATCCGATAATTTTTCTAGTAAAATAACTTTGACTTTTCATCTAGTAGTAATTATTAGGTTTTCAAAGTCTTTTTACCGTTGCGTTTGTTTTCAAAGTTTGAAGATAAATCAGCAATTTTCTTACATTTGTAATTGCAAATATCAAATAAAATAAAAGTATGAAAGCATATGTATTCCCCGGACAAGGGGCGCAATTTCCAGGAATGGGGAAAGAACTTTATGATAATTCTGCCTTGGCAAAAGAAATGTTTTTGAAAGCAAATGAAGTTCTTGGTTTTGATATTGTCAAAATTATGTTTGAAGGAACGGAAGACGAATTAAAGCAAACCAAAGTAACACAGCCAGCAATATTTTTATATTCAACTATATTGGCAGCTTGCTTAGGAGATTCTTTTCAGCCAGATATGGTTGCTGGTCATTCATTAGGTGAATTTTCTGCGTTAGTAGCGAACGGAACTTTGCACTTTGAAGATGCTCTAAAATTGGTCTATCAGCGGGCTTTAGCAATGCAGAAGGCATGTGAAATTGAACCATCAACGATGGCAGCGATTCTTGGGTTAGAAGATGAGGTGGTAGAGGATATTTGTCAAAAAATAGAGGGTGTTGTGGTAGCTGCTAATTATAATTGTCCTGGTCAATTAGTGATTTCTGGATCAGTGGCAGCGATAGATGAGGCGTGTGTTAAATTAACAGAGGCCGGAGCAAAACGGGCGCTTGTTCTGCCTGTGGGTGGAGCTTTTCACTCTCCTTTAATGGAATCTGCAAGAGAAGAGTTAGCTGCTGCAATTGAAAATACGCAATTTAATCAGCCTAAATGTCCAGTGTATCAAAATGTTACGGCAAATGCGGTTTCAGATCCGTCAGAAATTAAACGCAATTTGGTTTCTCAATTAACAGCTCCTGTGCGCTGGACACAAACAATGAATCAAATGATTGCAGATGGCGCAACTGAGGTGATTGAAGCAGGTCCAGGAAAAGTTTTACAGGGATTATTCAAAAAAGTAGATCGAGCTTTCCCTTGTTCTAGCGCTTCATTGGTGTGAGATTATTATTCTAAAAAATAGATCCCTTGTTCTTTTTAAAGTGCAAGGGATTTTTATTTTATTTCATTTTTATGGAATTATATTTCTTTCTACATCTCACTTGAAAATGTTTAATTTAATAAGTAAAGCGTATGAAGAAAGTAATAATTTTCCTTTTCCTTTCAAGTGGAGGATGGGTATTTGGACAAGGATCTCTGGGTGAAGTAATCGGAACGGTTGTAGATTCAAAATCGACTGAGGGTATTTTTGATGCCAAAGTATGGATTAGTGATAATGATAAAATATATCAAGCTAAAACGGATCCCGATGGAAGGTTTAGAATCAGCGCTATTCCTGCAGGTAGTTATTTGTTAACTATTAAATCTGAGCTCGACACCATGTTTAATATTCCTGTGCTTGTGGCGGCAGATGGCTTTGGAAGCACAGGTGTTGTGAAATTTCAAAAAATGGTTTCGACTGACATTGGTGAGCATGTAGTAAGCGCAGTGCATCAAATTATGAAAATTGAAATAACAGCTATTCCAACGTATAAGTTATCTTCAGCCGATATTAAACACAGTCCCAGTAAGTTTTCTATTAAAGATATGTTAATCGGCATGTCACCAGAAATCAAAAAATCGGATGATGGAGAACTAATGTTTAGGGGGTCACGCAAAGGGGAAATGTTGTACTTAATTGATGGAGTTAAAACAAGTTCAATTGGCACAATACCAAGTTGTGCAATCGGAAGTGTGACAGTTTACACTGGAGGAATGCCTGCAAAATATGGAGATACTTTAGGGGGGGTTGTAATATTAGAAACGAAAAGTTATTTTGATTTACTGAAAGAAAGAAATGCAAATCAATAGGTAAAAATAGTAACTTTTAATTGCCACAAGAAAATACGAAAGATCACATCTTCTCGTATTTTTTTATTTTCTCTTGAAAACCGGAACAGTACTGCATGGTTCTCCATACATAATACTTTTCACAACGGGTTGGAGGTGTTTTACTAATTCAACCATTGAGAAATCGGCAGCAGGAATGTCTGAACAACCTTTGATGATTACTTTTCCATCGATAAATGGTGACAGTGGTTCATTTTTAATATTGGTGATGATGATTTGCTTTTGTATATCTTCTTTGTTACCAACTAAATAGGAAGAGGAAACACCATTTAAATGAGAGGAAACAAGCATAAAAGCCCACGTTGGAATAATGGCATCTGCTGAACAATGAATATAAACAGCTTTATTGGCATAAAAAGACCAATCATTTTCTTTCACCCATGATCGAAAATCTTTTTCCTTCAGAACGAGACCTTGCCATAATTGATCCGCAATATCCACTCCTACAATTTCTTGCATCGGTTTGTATTTAGCTAAATCCAAACTGATTAATCCGCTTTCTGAAACTTTATTTCTAATTTCTTCCATGTCTCCCATCTGTGTCTAAAGTCTAATATCTGCCAGTCTTGTATCTTCTAGTCTAATGTCTTTCCGTCTACTATACATATTTCTTAAAAACAATCGAAGCGATATGTCCTCCAAAACCAAACGTATTACTCATAGCATACGTCATTTCTTTTTCTATTGATTTTCCTAATGGGAAAGTGAAAAGATTTGCAAATTCTGGTTCTATTTCAGTGGTATTGATTGTTGGAGGAACCGTATTTTCTTGTAATGCCATTAAACAGGCAATTCCTTCTATTGCTCCAGCAGCCCCCAATAAGTGTCCTGTCATAGATTTTGTTGCAGAAACGGCTAATGAACTTCGAGCACCGAAAACACGTTTGGCTGCAATTAATTCACTATTATCCCCTATGGAAGTGGAGGTTGCATGCATATTAATATGATCAATTTCATCTGCTGAAATCCCGGCTTCTCTTAGTGCTTCATTCATTCCTAAAACTGCACCATCTCCTTCAGGATGTGTTCCTGTTAAATGATAGGCATCTGCCGCCATTCCACCACCAACAATTTCACCATAAATAGTAGCTCCGCGTTTGATTGCATGTTCATATTCTTCAACAATTATTGCGCCTGCTCCTTCTCCCATCACAAAACCATCTCTTGTCACATCGAAAGGACGAGAAGCGGTTTCTGGTGAATCATTTCGCGTAGAAAGGGCTTTAGCAGAAGAAAATCCACCGATTGCCGATTCCGTGATAGCTGCCTCAGATCCTCCTGTGATTATCATATCTGCTTTCCCCCATTTTACATAATTGAACGCTTCAATCATTGCTGTATTAGAGGTAGCACAAGCCGAAACAGGACAAAAATTTACTCCTCTTAGTCCGTATTTGATCGATATGATACCGGAGGCAATATCTACCAAAATTCGTGGAATAAAATAGGGTGTAAATCTTGGAATTCCATCTCCTTCACAGTATTCCTTCATTTGGTCCTGAAAGGTTTGAATGCCTCCATTTCCCGACCCCCAAATAACGCCAATTCTATCTCTATTTAAAGTTTCAAAATCAATTTTTCCATGCTCAACTGCTTCAGCAACGGCAATCAATGCATATTGAGAAAAGGGGTCGTATTTTCTGATTTCTTTCACATCAAAATAATTTTTTGAATCAAAATTCTTCAGCTCACAGGCAAATTTTGCTTTGAAATTACTGGTGTCAAATTTAGTTATTGGACCAGCACCGCTAACTCCATTTTTTAAATTTGTCCAAAATTCATTTAAATTATTTCCAATGGGTGTCAATGCACCTATTCCAGTAACTACAACTCTTTTCATTCTCTAATTTTTACTAACCCTCAATCCACTTTTACATAAATCCTAATTCAAGCTGAGCTTCCTCACTCATCATATCTTTGGTCCAAGGTGGATCAAAAACAATGTTTACTTTGGCGGATTTCACTCCCAATATATAGGCAACTTTTTCTTCAACTTCTTTCGGCATTGTTTCAGCTACAGGACAATTCGGTGATGTTAAAGTCATTTCAATTTCAACATTATTCTCTTTGTCAATTTTCACTTCGTAAATTAGCCCCAATTCGTAGATATCGACAGGTATTTCTGGGTCGTATATCGTTTTTAAAACGGCAACAATTGTATCTTCTAATTCCATATTAACCTATATTAAACCGCCATTAAGGCGCTCATTTTTATTTTTTTTATCATGCTTACCAATCCATTAGAACGGGTGATTGATAAATGTTCTTGTAAACCAATTTCTCGAATAAAATGTAAATCTACTTTTGCAATATCTTCCGGAGTTTCATTGTTGAGCACTCGTATTAAAAGTCCAATAATCCCCTTCGTTATGATAGCATCCGAATCAGCATAAAACTGCATTTTCCCATTATCAAGGGAAGAATCTAACCAAACTTGCGATTGGCATCCAATGATCAGACGATCTTCTGTCTTTTTATCTGCTTGAATGATAGGTAATTCTTTCCCTAATTCAATGATATATTCATATTTCTCCATCCAATCGTCAAAAATGGCGAAGTCTTGAATTATTTCTTGTTGTTTCTCTTCAAGTGTCATAATTTCTTTTTTCAACGTAGCATATTTATACTTTTTTCAACGGCCGAAATAAAGAAATCGATCTCTTCTTTCGTGTTGTAAAATGCAAATGAGGCACGAACTGTCCCTGGAATCTTATAAAAATCCATCAAGGGCTGTGTGCAATGATGTCCAGTCCTGACGGCAATTCCTTGTTTATCCAACAAAGTTCCAATATCAAAAGGGTGCAAACCATCTACTGTAAATGAAACGACACTGGTTTTCTTTTTCGCTTCACCAATAATATGCACCCCTTCAAAAGTGGTTAGCATATCTTGCGCATATTCGGCTAATTCAATCTCATGTTTTTGAATTGCTTCCATATCATAAGAAGATAAAAATTCGATGGCCTTTGCTAAGCAAATTACGCCTGCAATATGTGGAGTTCCTGCTTCAAATTTATAAGGTAACTCGTTGTAGGTTGTCCGTTCGAACGAGACTTTTAAAATCATATCTCCTCCACCTTGATACGGAGGCATCTTCTCAAGCAGCGCTTCTTTTCCATAAAGTACACCAACTCCAGTTGGCCCAAAAACTTTATGGCCAGAGAAAACAAAGAAATCACAATTGAGATCTTGCACATCAATTTTCGTATGCTGAATACTTTGAGCACCATCTACTAAAATTTTAGCTCCAACGGCATGTGCTTTTTTAGCTAATTCTTTTACTGGATTGATCGTTCCTAATGCATTTGATATATGTGTAACAGCTACTAATTTGGTTTTTTTAGAAAGTAAGGCATCGAAAGCCTCCATAATCAATTCTCCTTTTTTATTGATTGGAGCTACTTTTAAAATACATCCTTTTCGTTCACAAAGCATTTGCCAAGGAACGATATTTGAATGATGCTCCATTGCTGTAATTAAAATCTCATCTCCAGCTGATAGAAGTTCACCATAAGAAAAGGCTACCAAATTGATCCCATCAGTGGTTCCTTTTGTGAAAATAATTTCTTCTGACTTCTCGGCATTCAAATAGTTCTGAATAGTCCTTCGAGAATCTTCATATCCATTGGTTGCCTGCTGGCTCATATAATGAACTCCGCGATGGATGTTTGCATTGTCTTTAGAATAATAAAGATTGATAGCATCCAAGACAATTTGAGGTTTTTGAGATGTTGCACCGTTGTCAAAGTAAATCAAATTTTTACCATAAATCAACTGGCGAAGTGCCGGAAATTGCTCTCGAATTTCACGAACATTAAACTTTTTTTTATTTCCTTGTATCATAGCAATTACAAAGATACAAATCCTTATTTTGAATCCTTCTAAATTAAAGAGAAATTTATAATAAAAAGTAGAGAAATATGTAAAATTTTTTAAGAGCTTATGGCTGTTTGATTTAATTAAACTTAATCGCTTTTACAGGGTTCACTCTTGTAATTACATAACTTGGAATTACTAAAGCTAAAACACAAATTACTAAAGTTCCAATATTTAGTGTGAACCAATGCCAAAAGGAAAGCTCTATCGGAACTTTATTTAAATAGTATACTTCTGGATTTAAAGTTATTAATCCAAAATGAGATTGTAAAAAACAAAATGAGAGCCCTACAATGTTTCCGATTATCATTCCTTTTCCAATTAGAAATGCTCCTTGGTATAAAAATATCTTTCGGATACTCCAATTAGTGGCTCCCATTGCTTTTAACATGCCAATAAAATTGGTTCTGATTAATATTAAAACAAGTAAGGCAGAGCCCATGTTTATGATTCCAATTACAATCATTAAAATTAAGATGATGAGAACATTTAAATCTAGAAACCCTAACCAAACAAAAATATCAGCCTCGTTATTCATGATGCTAGTGACTTTTAATTCTTCCAAATTTTCGGTGGGTTTAAACTCAATCTCCCTTTTTAAATTAGTAATGGTTTGATCTAAATGGTCCCAGTCATCGACCATAATTTCAAAGCCGCTTACATAGTTTTGATAGCTACCTTTTCCCTCTGTTTGTTCAAAGATGAGTTTTTTACGCGAGCACTCAAGCGCATATTTTGTTCCTTTTTTATTTAGAAACTTACGGATAATTTCACCGTCAGAAGTTAGTTTGTAATCACAAAAACTCAAACCTTCACCTTTCACTTTGATTGACAAATAGGCAGTATCTGGTATACTTGTTAATTCATTCTTTCCTTCGATAGAAGTACTAAAATCAGAGGCAATTAGTCGAATAACGGTATCTTTCACAGGGCAAAAGGAAAGCCCGGGAGCGCTTTGGTATCCGTATCCCCAATCATATCGGTAATTCCCATTTCCTCCTGTAATATTCCCTCGAATTAGCAGGTAACCGCTGTTTAGCGTATCATCTAGTGCAATTGATGCTTGAATCCCCCAATCATTTAATTTTTGAATATTTTTCAGATCACCAATTACTATTTTTTTATCAAATTCTTCTAGGCCAGTTTCATAGATTCCTACTACTTTGAACATTCTTTTTACGGGTTGTTTTTTTACAAAAAAGGCTCTGATTTCATCTCCAACTTTGTAATTTAAGTCACGTGCTATGCGAGAAGAAATTAATAAATCGTTTGAAATCTCATTTGGTTTATAGATGGGTAATTTACCTGTTTTTAAATGTTCCTTGAAAAAAGACCAATCAAAATCTTCTCCCACACCTTTGATAATTGCACCTAAAATTTCTTGCTGAATTTGAGATGTATCTTTTCCATTCGAGAGTGTGTATTTAATTTCATTTTTATCCGATTGAAATAGTACTGGTTTGTAGGCTATTTTTTGCACATGAGCCACTCCTTTCATCTGACTTACAGATGGAAAAAAGGCCTGGTTTTTGAAAATAGGGTTGCATTCGTATACGCTTCCTTCGCCAGCACTCATAATGAAAGCATGTGATCCGAAACCAGATACTTTTTGTCGCACTTCATGCTGAAAACCGGTTACAACAGCAATTGTAATTAAGTTAACAACAACAGCTAACGCAATACTTAGTATAGAAATTCGTACGATAGGTCGGGAAACTTTATTACCTTCGACCTCAATTTTCAGAATTCGCTTCGATATGAAATATTCAAATGACACTAAAAGATTTTTTATGACGCTAAAGTACACAAAGCTTTTGTGCCTAAAAAGTATTTTATTGATTTTGATTTCTTCGTGCAGCGTTTTATCTGAAAGTGAGGTTGAAAAAAAGACGCGTGAAAAAATAGAAGTATCTGTTATTACAGCTTTACCTGCAACTGTGAAAGTTGAAAACACCGTTTATCACGAGTTTCATCAGCCTATGTTGGGAGGCGCTAGAATGAATTTGTACTTGGATTCGTTGAAAGGGAAAAGAGTGGCTATTGTAGGAAATCAAACGAGCACAATTGGAAAAACACATCTTGTTGACACTTTACTTTCTTTAGGGGTTGTTATTAAAAAAGTCTTTTCTCCTGAGCATGGTTTTAGAGGGGATGCGGATGCTGGTGAAAAAGTGGGAAGTACAATCGATTCAAAAACGGGAATCCCTTTAATTTCTTTGTATGGCAAAAATAAAAAGCCTTATCCTGAGCAACTTTCTGATGTAGATGTTGTAATATACGATATACAAGATGTAGGCGTTCGATTTTATACCTATATTTCTACCTTGCACTATGTGATGGAGGCATGTGCGGAAAATAAAAAACCAATTATTGTTTTAGATCGGCCTAATCCAAATGGTCACTATGTCGATGGTCCTGTTCTAGAGCCCGCCCAAAGATCATTTGTTGGAATGGATCCTGTTCCAATCGTCTATGGAATGACTATTGGAGAATATGCGTTAATGGTCAATGGTGAATTTTGGTTAAGTGATAGTTTGCAATGTGATTTATGGATTGTACCATGTAAATATTATGTACATAAATCAAAATATGTTTTACCTGTTGCCCCTTCTCCGAATCTTCGATCTGAAACGGCTATAACTTTATATCCTAGTTTATGTTTGTTTGAAGCAACATCAGTAAGCGTAGGCAGAGGAACTGACAGACCTTTTGAAATGTATGGGCATCCTTTGTTTCCTTTTAAAGGGTTTTCATTTACCCCTGTTTCTTGTTTTGGAGCAAAAAATCCTTTATATGAGAATGTCGTGTGCAATGGGTTTGATTTAAAAAACACGATGAAAAAAAGGACGTATGAATTGAATTTAAACTGGATTATTCAAGCTAAAACGCTTTTAGGGGACTCATCTGAATTTATTAATCAACCTGCATTTTTTAATCGTTTAGCCGGGAATAATGAATTGAAAAGTCAAATTTTATCAGGTCTTTCCGCAAAAGAGATTAGAGCTTCGTGGAAACCAGGAATAGATAATTTTAAAAAAATTAGACACCGTTATCTTTTATATGAATAGTCACACGGATTGTTTATGAGAAAATTAACAGATTATTCCCGCGATTTTTCATAAATTTGCATCCAACAATAATAGAAATGGGGTTTGACAATAAATTAACAACAGAGGAGAAGGCATTAAAGATTAATCTTACCAAAGATATTTACGGATGTTTTGCAGAAATTGGTGCTGGTCAAGAAGTAGTTGCTAATTTTTTTAGAGCGGGCGGAAGTTCTGGAACTATTGCTTTTTCGCAGTCTGCTTATGATATGAAAGTATCTGATTCTATGTATGGTGAAGCTTCTCGTTATGTTTGCGAGGAAAGATTGGTAACGATGCTTGAAACGGAATTTGAAACAATGAAATTTCGTTTACCTGAAAAGTATAAGGAATCTCGTTTTTTCGCTTTCTGTAATACGGTTGAATCATTGAATTACCACAAAACTAATCAAGGTCATGGTTGGGTTGGACTGCGTTTCCAATTAAACCTTGATTCAAAGCCGAATGATATTATTTTACATCTAAAAATGCATGACATTAGCCATAAAGCGCAGCAGCAATCTCTGGGTATTTTAGGCGTAAACCTAATTCATGCGGCTTATTTTTACAATAATGACTTGGATTCATTTTTAGACCACTTGGTACATCGTTTGCCGAGAGATCGCATGGAAATAGATATGCTTCGTGTCTCTGGTCCTGACTTTGAAAATACAGATAATCGTATCATTGCGTTAAATCTGGTAAAAAGAGGGATGACGGATGCGACCATGTTCGATTTATGTGGTAATGTATTGCAACCTGCAACGGCTCTGTATAAGCGAAACATTTTGTTGATGCGTGGTCGATTCAGGCCAGTCACAAAAGTTCATATCGATATGATTGAGAAGGGTTTAGAACTTTTCTTGAAGGAAGAAGAGGTAGAAGAAGAAAACGTCAGTGTCGTCTTCGAACTTACCTTAAAAGATTTGACGGCGGATGGAAAAATATTAGATAAAGATTTCGTAGACCGGGCTGAATTATTAGGTTCTTTAGGATATACCGTGATGATTTCAAATTATTTGAAGCATTACAAAATGGTTGATTATTTAGCTTCAATCGCTAAGGAGAAAAAAATGGGCGTTATTTTAGGTGTTTATAATTTACACAGTATTTTTGATGAACGCTATTATGATAATTTACCTGGAGGAGTTTTGGAGGCTTTTGGTAGAGGTTTCGGACACAATGTAAAATTATTCGTTTATCCAGCTATTGATGTAGAGTCAGGAGAATTATATTCACTAAATAATCTAATAATTCCGCTGCATTTAAATGGATTGTTGCAATACATGCATGATAATAATAAGTTGGAAGCGATTGAAAGTTATAATGAAAAATTACTCTCCATTATGTCGGATGATGTTCTTTCTAAAATTAAAGCAAATGCTTCGCACTGGGAAGATGATTTGCCGGAAGAGGTCGTAAAAGCAATTAAGTATTATGAATTATTTGGCTTTCATCAACCAAAAGAACCTTCTACAATATAGTTTCCATAATAGCAAAATCATATGCCTCATATAAAAAATGCCCTCATTCGTTATCGAATAATCGATCGATCTTTACGAAATAAATACCGTCCTTTCCCTTCTAAAAAAAACCTCAGAGAATTATGTGAAGAAGCTTTATTTGGCAGTGTTGATGGTGAAAATATTTGTGATTCAACAATAGAAAAAGATCTTTTTGCAATGCGTTTGGAGCATGACGCACCTATTAAGTATAATAAAAGAGAAGGTGGATATTTTTATTCAGATCCAGATTTTTCTATTAATGATATTCCTTTAACAAACGACGATGTCACTTCTATAAAGTTTGCAATCAATACATTGAAGCAGTTTCGTGAGGTTGATATGTTTAAACAATTTGGAAATGCAATTGACAAAATTGTTGATAGGATAACTATTTCTGATGACCCTAGAGATTCTGACATTTCTAGTTTTGTTCAATTTGAAGTAGCGTTTTCGTCAAGTGGAAATGAGTTTTTAGCTCCTTTATTAGAAGCGATTCGAAATAGTTTATTAGCATCATTTGAGTACACTAGTTTTGTGTCTGGGAAAGCGAAGCATAGAAAAGTCGTTCCGCTATTATTGAAAGAATATAGAAATAGATGGTACTTAATTTCGTTTGATTTAGACAAGAAGGATGTAATGACTTATGCGTTAGAACGAATGAGCGATGTGCTAATTTTAGAGGAAAAAGGAGAAAAACCTTTAGACTTTGATGCGGATTTATTTTTCAAACATTCAATAGGAATAACAAGTAGTGAGGATGAACCATCAACG
Organism: Chryseobacterium gleum; assembly: GCA_945888595.1. GTDB lineage: Bacteria > Bacteroidota > Bacteroidia > Flavobacteriales_D > Crocinitomicaceae > CAIUKX01. The sequence continues at coordinate 17,840 of CAMDAO010000002.1, forward strand.
ATTATTTTTAAAGCGGACAATGTTTCATCAAAATATATTATTTCTCAACCTTTTCATTCGTCCCAAATAGTTCTCAAAGAAGGAAAAAATAAAATAACATTCCAATTGAAAGTATTGATTTCTGAGGAATTTATTCGAACCATTTTAAGCTATGCTGGGGGAATTGAAATAGTAGAACCTATTGAGTTTCGAGAAGAAATTATTGCGCGCGTAGCTGAAATGATGAAGCATTATAATTTATAAGCGGTTTTCGGGAACTGAAAAAATAAAGGTTTTCTTCGCTCTCGTCTAAAAATTCGTTATTACTGCATACATGTTAGTTATTTATTTTAAAAAATGTTATTTTTGACGTTCCATATAGTTGGTTAATAAGATTGTTATTTGTAGAAGCATGAGAACTGTACAATTTAGAGAAGCATTAAGAGAAGCAATGTGTGAAGAAATGCGTCGTGATTCATCTGTATTTTTAATGGGTGAAGAGGTAGCAGAGTATAACGGAGCTTACAAAGTATCGCAAGACATGTTGAAGGAATTTGGCGCGAAACGAGTTATTGATACACCTATTGCTGAACTTGGTTTTACTGGAATTGCAGTTGGCGCTTCTATGAATGGTTTGCGTCCAATTGTTGAGTTTATGACATGGAATTTTGCTGTATTAGCTTCTGATCAAATTATAAATAGTGCCGCAAAAATGCTTCAAATGTCTGGAGGTCAGTATAATTGCCCAATCGTTTTTAGAGGTGGTAATGGTCCTGCTGGTCAATTAGGAGCTACACATTCAACTAGTTTTGAATCATTTTACGCAAATGTCCCAGGATTAAAAGTAATTACTCCATCAACACCATACGACGCGAAAGGATTGCTGAAAGCAGCGATACGTGATAATGATCCAGTACTTATTATGGAGTCTGAAAAAATGTATGGCGACAAAGGCGAGATTCCGGATGGTGAATATATTATTCCAATCGGAGTGGCTGACATTAAAAGAAAAGGTACAGATGTAACAATTGTTTCTTTTGGAAAAATAATGAAGGTAGTTCATGCTGCAGCAGAAGTACTTCAAAAAGAAGGCATTTCATGTGAAATCATTGATTTACGTACCGTTCGTCCAATCGATTATGCGTGTGTTGTGGAATCTGTTAAAAAAACAAACAGATGTGTATGTGTGGAAGAAGCTTGGCCATTGGCATCCATTTCTTCTGAAATCGCTTACCATTTGCAACGCTATGCTTTTGACTTTTTAGATGCGCCAGTGATGCGAGTGACGCAAACAGATACACCTTTAGCTTTTTCTCCCACATTGATCGATGAAGCTTTGCCAAATGTAGATCGCATCGTAAAAGCAGTTAGGAGCACTTTTAATAGAAACTAAGGTTTTCTCGCTGCATATTTCTTAGTAATCATAGCTTATTTACAAAAGCATGAAATCAAAAATTGCAATAGTAGGTTGTGGTTGGTTAGGTTTACCTTTGGCGATTTCTTTGCTAAAAAAAGGAAATACAATCATAGGAACCACCACTTCTCCGCAAAAGTTGCCTCAGTTAGATGAAGTAGGCATAGTAAGTAAACTTTGGTCTTTTTCTCAGGATATAAATGAAGATTCTCTTTCATTTTTAGAGGATATCGATATTTTAGTACTTAATATTCCCCCAAGAGAAAAAGGAAGTTCCTGTCAGTATTCCCAAGAAATAATGAAGGTGTGTGCTACCTTATCACAAAGAACGAAGGTGATTTTTATCAGTACAACAAGTGTTTATTCAGATTCTCTAGAAATTGCCACAGAAGAATATCAATTTACTGAGACCGATCTTTTGAAAGAAACGGTGCTGGCAGAAGTGAATTGCCGGAAAATTTTAGGTGAACGATTAACTATTCTTCGACTAGCAGGATTAATAGGGGAGAGCAGACATCCCATAAAAACCTTGGCGGGAAGAGAAGATGTGCAGCATGGAAATTCAGCGATTAATCTTATTCATCAGAAAGATGCTATCGGATTGATTGAAAGTATAATCAATAAAAATTGTTGGGGTGAAATCGTTAACGGATGTTATCCAGCACACCCAACAAAGGAAACATATTATCAAAAGGCGGCTAATTTTTTTCAGCTACCTGGGCCTAAATTTCTTCAAAATAGAGAAATTAAAAAAATAGTTTCTTCTGATAAATCCCAGAGGATACTTTCCTATGAATACATTTATTCGGTGGATGATTTTAATTTACTTACACTGAATAAAAACAGTTTATCGCAATAACATTTAACTAATATTTAACGATTTATATGATAAACTGTTTTTCAAATTGAAAATTTTCGAGTATTTTTACGGAATGCGTCGCTATTTAATCGTACTATTATTTTTTTCTTGCTTCAACTCTTATGCATCGCATATAGTTGGAGGAGAAATTTATTATAATTATCTAGGATCTAATCAGTACAAAATTTCTATTGCTTTATACCGAGATTGCTTTTCTACGGGTGCAGAATACGATAACCCTTTGAGTTTAGGAATATTCACAAGTTCAAACATGCTGGTGCAAAATGTAATGATTCCTTTTACCGGAAGTACGAATGTCCCGATCACATTTACAAATCCGTGTGTGGTTCCCCCGAATGATATTTGTATTGAAAAAACGATTTATATTACCATTGTTACATTGCCTCCCACTATTGGCGGATATACTTTAGCGTATCAACGATGTTGCCGCGGCCCCAATGTTTTAAATTTAAACTCTCCTGATAATACAGGGCTTACTTTAACAACGCATATTCCTGGCCCGGAGACTCCTTTTCTGGTGAATTCTAGTCCCCGATTTAATGGCTACCCTCCTTCGATTCTTTGTAATAATGAAGATTTGGTTTTTAATCACAGCGCTACTGATCCAGATGGAGATCAATTGGTTTACTCATTGGTTTCTCCGTATTCTGGAGCAAATTCTTCTAATCCAATGCCAAATCCACCGCCATCTCCAGCTTATACGCCAGTAAGTTGGTTGTCTAGTTTTTCGGCGGCAAATCCATTAGGTCCTGGCGCTTCTGTTAGTATTAATCCTACAACAGGTGTTTTGACTGCTTCACCGCTCATGTTAGGACTTTTTGTTGTTGGAATTAGAGTTCAAGAATTTAGGGCTGGTGTTTTAGTAGGCGAAACAATCCGTGATTTTTTGTTTAAAGTGATAAATTGTAACATTACTTTGCAAGCGAATATTCCTGTGCAAGAAGACATGGATTATTTTATTTCGTATTGTCAAGGTTTAACTGTGACATTTGATAATAACTCTTATGGAGCAACAAATTATGCTTGGAATTTTGGTGTGCCTAGCTCAAATTCAGATATTAGTTCGCAATTTGAACCAACATTTACTTATCCATCACCGGGAACATATGAAGTAACGCTAATTGCTAATCCAGGATGGCCTTGTACAGATACGGTTACGCAAACGATTACAGTGAATCAATTCTTGGAAGTTTCCTATACCACAACTGATTCTATTTGCGTGACAAATAATTCGTTCAATTTTAATGGAGTAGTTGTTGGGTCTTCCTCTGCTACATTTTTATGGGATTTTGGTCCAAGTGGATTTCCTCTATCTTCTACAAATTTAGATGTAAATAATGTCGTTTTTACTACTTCTGGATTTATCCCAGTTTCTTTAACGGGACATATTGGCACATGTGATGCTACTTTCCTGGATTCGATTTATATTTTCCCAATGGTTGAAGCAAATTTCGCTCCTCCTCCCAACTATTTATGCGAGGGCTTATCTGTTACGATGATAAATACGACAACGAATGCTCTCTTTTATAATTGGGATTTTGGTTCTACACTTTCGTCTGCTGATCATAGCACTCAATTTCAGCCAAGTTATACCTACCCAACTCCCGGTAGTTATGTAGTAACTTTAATTGCAGGTTCTTCGGGTTCATGCATTGATACAGTAACTCAAATTCTTGTCATGAATGAAATTTTAGATGTTTCATTCACGTCAAATGATTCTTTATGCATCACAGGAAATAGTTTCAATTTTGATGGCTCTATGGTAGGATCGCCTTCGACCACATATTCATGGAATTTTGGAACAGGAGCTACTTCTCCGAGTTTAACGAATTTAGATGTTAGCAATGTAGTTTATACTACTGCAGGAATAATACCCATCACTTTAGTTGGAAATTATGGCGATTGCAAAGATACGTATACTTCGAATATTTTTATTTACAAAGAACCAACGATTGACTTTAAGTTAGAGCCTGGTCTTCAATGTGTACCTTTTGTTGCTCATTTTACAGATTTATGTTCCGCTGATTCTCCATTGATTTATTTTTGGGATTTTGGCAATGGAGTAACCTCAACAAGTGCTAATCCTACCACTGTGTATGATGCTGTTGGACAATATGATGTGTCATTATCGATTCACGCCTTGGAGGGATGTGTTGATACATTGTTTATGAATAAAATTAATTTAGTATATGTTCACCCAAGTCCAACTTCTGATTTTATGGTAACGCCAGAGGAGACAGATATTTGTCATTCATTAATTCAGTTTACGGATCAATCAGCAGGTGGTTCAACTTTTCAGTATGTTTTCGATGGTCATTCCTCTTCAAATGAGCAAAATCCAGCGTATAGTTATTTAGACGATGGAACATTTTATCCAATTCAGATTGTCACAAATGAATTTGGCTGCAGTGATACAAGCAAGCAAAAAATATATATTGAGCCTTTCATGTTGTATTTCCCAAATGCTTTTACACCTGATGGAGATGAGTTTAACAATATTTTCGAGGCGAAGTATTATCTCGATATTTTAGAATGGGATTTTCGAGTGTATAATAGATGGGGTGAGGAAGTTTTCATATCGAGCGACCCAAAACTAGGATGGGATGGAACATATAAGGGAATTGCAGCACAAGATGGACTTTATACCTACAAACTGCATTATGTATCATGTGCAATTACAGATGCAATTCACAATATTGCAGGCCATTTTAGTTTGATTAAATAGTAAATGAAATCCTTATTTTGAAAACTAAATTTTCTTGCCAATTACTATGCGCATAGGAACCGTATCGATAGAAAACCCCCATTCCAAAACCAGAAAAACCGTTAATAAATAAATGGTCAACAACCAAACCACCCTCATAAAATCCTTTTTCCAAGGTTTTAAATGTGGCAAAATGTTCGCTTGTGTTTTTCATCGTTCCATAGCCGATTGCATGATGAAGTCCAAAGTGTGGTTTACACCAACTTTTCGAAGTTTTAATAGTGTTGAATGTAAATCGTGTAAAAAAGGAAGCTTGTTGGTTTGAAAAAAACTCGGAAGGCCGCATGGTTTCAAACGTATTTTTTATAGAGATGTTCCATTTTTTTCCTGTGCCCAACGCCAGTTGAGACAAATAAAGAGGAACGTCTCCAATAGTCTGCCCGCCAGAGATCAACCAAGATAATTTACCCGCATTTCTGACAGAAAAATCTTGCGCTAGTTCGACATGGATGCGCCAATAATCATAATTTGATTCTACCCAATTTTTCCAACCTTTTGTTATTTGAATTCCGATTTTAGGATAACTAGTACCTTTTGATACTCGTACATCACCCAGTTGGATTACCTTTTCATGAATGTTCCAATTTATTTCCAAAGATGTTTCTGCTAAATCATAATCAGACGAATAGGTATAAATAGAAGGGTTTGTTGGTAGAAAAAGATAACCTTTTGTGGGAGAAATCCGTTGATAATTCGCCACAAGAGTCACTTTAAAATTTGACGTAACGAGACCTGATAGTGCAATTTCGCCAAGTCGTTGTCTGTCCATGTTCGTAATATATAAATGGCGCAGTAAATCAGGAGAGTTTAAATTAAAAACGTCTTTTTGGAAAGAGCTACCACCTCTTTCTGCAAGGTCTTGTTGGTAAGCAAAACGCAATTTTACGCCTTTTCTTTTGTAGATGCTAACAGAGGAATACCCACCATACTTCCATTCTTTATCATTGGTGCCATACCCAAAATAGCCTCCAATGGTTGCTTTTTTTAGCATTTTTTTTGACGTTTCTACCCCTAATCCAAAACGGTTTCCTTCATATAGTTTAAAGTCATAGATTCTAGGTACATCTAAATTAAAATAACCCAAAGGTACTTTCCCTTCTAACAAGGTTTTCATTAAGGTAAGTTTGTAATCGAGATTTTCTGCTTTACTAATGCTATCAAGAATATGATATGTTTTCTTCTCTTTTTCCGTAATGGAGTAGACCCTCATCGTATCCCAATCTTTTTCCTTTACATCATTGGCTTTATCAGCAACTGAAATTGTAGCATTGTCAAAAGAATATTTCTTTATTCCTTTCGGATTAAACTCAATATTTTTAATATATGTACTTCCTTTTCCAACTAGATATTGATTTTTAATATTTTTTGTGGATAGTAAAAAATTGGGCATTGACAATTCAGTACTCAATTTCGAAGGGAACCATCTTTCACCATTTATAAAACTATACTCTTGAATAATTTTCAGGGGCATAGTACCAGCTTCTACAGATTCTGTAATTACTTTTTCAATTGCGTAGCCGTTTGTGTTGATGAATAATCTTCCTTTGAGACCTTCAAATACTTTCCCTTTTCTTGGACGAAATGAAATTGTGAAAGTGGTGTCTAATCCAACCACTGTGGTATCTTCCAGGATAAATAAATACCTTTTTGTACCTCCCAAAGCGATTGGGTTGATATATGTTTTTCCTAATAGTTCAAATTGATTTTCATAAAAGCTGAAGGATTGCATTTCATTGGCAAAAGTTGAAAATAATGGATCTGAAAATCCGGATGTTTTGTAGGCGATAATTTCTTCTTTATCTCTCGATGGAGGAACAAATGTTCTCCTACTTGCATTTTCGATTAGAAAAAGGTGCTGTGAGTTCATGAAATCTCGCATTTTAATTAAATCTTTATCGGTTGTTGTATCAGAAATTGACGATGAAGCTTCCTGATTTATATCAAAAACAAATTTACTGTAGCTGTCATATCTAAAAGATTCGTTATCGGTAGGATTGTTTTTCTTTCTGTTTTCAATCACTAAATCCATAATCCGATGAGCTGGATTTTCTCCAGGAACAACAGTAACTTCCTCTAATTGCTTTGAAATCGGAACTAAAAAAATTTGATAATTCTCAACCTTTGAGATTTGAATAATCGTGTCCACGTATCCAAAAGCTACTATTTTTAAATCATTTTCTAGCGAATCCAAAACTTGAAAAGCCCCGTCAATGTCAGCTAGCACAGGATTTCCTCTAGTGGGCATTATTTTGGCGAATGGAATTGCTTCATGTAGGTATTGATCACGTATAAAATAAGTGCTTTGTCCAACTAAATGAAAGCAAAGAAAAAAACAGGAAATAGTTACGATTGCCTTCATTGTGTAAAAATAGAAAAAGTTATTTCAAAAAAGTAATTAACTTTGACTCGATGTCAAATTGGTCTGATTCTATTCAAATTCTCAAACACATCTCATTTAGGCGAGTTGTAAACCTGTTTGCTTTAAAGATTTCTTACTATATATCCCGCTTAGTAAAAAAACCTGTACTTTGGGGAAAACCATATTCCCTTTCCATTGAACCAACGACAGCATGTAATTTAGGATGTCCTGAATGTCCAAGTGGATTAAAGAAATTTACGCGTGCTACTGGGAAATTGGATGTGGATTTTCATAGAAAAATTTTAAATAGTGTAGGGAATCAAGTTTTTTATATTAATTATTATTTTCAGGGTGAACCCTTTTTACATCCTCAATTTTTGGAGTTGATAAAGGATGCGAAGAAACAGTCAATTTATACATCAACTAGCACCAATGCTCATTTTATCGATGAAAAAAAAGCAGAGGAAATTGTCAATTCAGGTTTAGATCGCTTAATCATTTCAATTGATGGTTTGACCCAAGAAACCTATGAGAATTATCGGGTTCATGGAAATTTATCTACGGTTCTAGAAGCAGCAAAATTACTTGTTGAAGCGAAGAAGAAATTACAGTCGAAAACTCCTCATTTAATTTTTCAGTTTTTGGTCGTTCATCAAAATGAGCATGAAGTAAAAGATGTATTCAATTTGGCGAATGAATTAAATATTGATGAGGTTCGAATAAAATCTGCCCAATTATACGATTATAAATATGGTAATTCCTTGATGCCTGAAAACGAAAAATATTCGAGGTATAAGAGAAAATCAGATGGGACTTTTGTGCTCAAATATAGAACTGGAAATCATTGCTGGAGAATGTGGTCGAGTAGTGTTTTGACGTGGGATGGAAAAGTAGTTCCGTGTTGTTTTGATAAAGATGCGCAACATGTTATTGATTCCGTTGCTGTTGCTAACTTTAATGATATTTGGAAAAGTAAAAAATATCAAAATTTCAGAAAAATGATTTTAACCAATAGAAATGGAATTGATATTTGCCAGAATTGTTCAGAGGGAGCAAAAGTATGGCTTTAGTATCAATCTGGATAAGTGACGGATCAAACCTAAAACTTCCTTACAATGTCCTTGATTTTTGCTTACCTCCTGCACTACCGTTTGTCTTCGAAAATTACATTTTCTCTTCATCAAGGAAAAGTGAGGGAATGATAATCGAAGCAAAATCGATAGTCTTTTTTATAATTCATAATGGAATAATATTTTTAATTTGTCCACAACATTAGGGTTTGATCCTAAGTGACTTCAAATTATTTTTATCACAAAAAAAAGGTTGAACAAATAAATGAACAACCTTTAAATAGTATCTAATAATTTTAATTTTCTTCTTCTTCAAAAACTCTTTTTGGACGCAACTTATCAGAAATCCCTAACCCAATCCAAAATGGAAGGATAAATAACAATAAGAAAAATAATAGCCAGAAACCCATTCCACCTATTAAAAGAAATAATACAATTCCGAAAGCACTCATCTTTTTATTTTTTTGTGATCTATTTTACTGTTGTAAAGATAATAAATAATTAGAAATAACAAATGAATTTGAAATTATTATAGGAGGGAAAGCAATAATTAAGCAAACTACTGTTTCTTGTTTTTATACCGAGAGCGTAACTTTAAATTTAATCCTGTGGAAGGGCAGAAAACCAATTTTTTTCAACTTAAAATAAATACCATTATTTTCTAATTGTTAACAAACGGTTGATCGACCATTATTCTTCAATTCTCCAATATTTCACAAAAAAATGTTTATCTTTACAGTGAATTATTTTACATGGGAAAACAACATAAACATACCTTAGTAATTGACTATGAATTTGATTATGGAATGATTGGAATATGTTCTCATCATGTAGATTATCGTTTAGTTTGGGGGATTAATGAAAAATTGAATTTACAACTTTCAAAATCGGATGATGATTTTATTGCAGTGAACAAAAAAGGTCACAAAACGAAGCATTCCCTTTTTGCATTTAAGGACGCTGACAATTTGATAGAATATTATTTAATCAAGAATAAAAACGATGGAAAGTTTTTAATTCCTGAAAAGCAAGAGGTGGATTATTTTTTGTTTTTACTAGAAAATTATAAGGAAGATACATTAGAGTTAATAAAAAAACTAAAAACAGTGTCAAGTGTTTTGGCTGTATTTAATTTCGATCCAAAAGAGATTAGTTCTGTAGAAAACTTGATTTTTAATTAAAGAAAATGAAAAAAACAAAAATAGTAGCGACTTTAGGCCCTGCATCTAGTGATAAAGAAGTTTTGCGCCAAATGTTTTTGGAAGGATTGAATGTTTGCCGAATGAATTTTTCGCATGGAGCACATGAAATTCATGCCGAAATTATTAAAACAATACGTGAGTTAAATGATGAAACAGGCTTAAATGTTGCTATTCTCGCCGATTTACAAGGTCCAAAGATTCGCACGAATGAGATGGAAAATAATGGTGTTTTATTAGTTAATGGAGCAAAAGTTATTATTGTAACGGATAAGATTTTAGGAACTGCTGAACGTTTTTCGATTAATTATTCTCAATTGCCTGCGGATGTTCATCCAGGAGAACGAATTTTATTAGATGATGGTAAGTTGATTCTTGAAGTCGTTAAAACGGACGGAGAAGCTGAAATTGAAGCGGTGGTTATTCACGGTGGAATTTTGTCATCAAAAAAAGGAGTTAATTTTCCAAATACAAAAATTTCAATGCCTTCTTTAACAGACAAAGACAAAGAAGATTTAGCTTTTGCGTTGGAACAAAACGTGGATTGGATTGGTTTATCTTTTGTCAGAAATGCACGGGATATTATTGAATTAAAACATATAATAAATCAAAAGCACGGAAAAGCAAAGGTAATAGCCAAAATAGAAAAACCAGAGGCAATCGACGATATTGATGAAATTATTTTAGTGAGTGATGCATTAATGGTCGCCCGTGGAGATTTAGGTGTGGAAGTTCCCTATGAAAAAGTACCGATTATTCAAAAAATGCTGATCAAAAAATGTGCTCTTCAAGCCAAACCAATTATCGTGGCGACGCAAATGATGGAAAGTATGATCACAAATATTACTCCTTCGCGGGCAGAAGTCAATGACGTAGCCAATGCGGTTTTAGATGGCGCAGATGCAGTAATGCTTTCGGGAGAAACTTCTATAGGAAATCATCCAATTGAAGTAATTAAAACGATGTCAAGAATCGTTATGGAAATGGAAACTTTTGATGGAATATATAATAAAGAAGAGTTTCCTGAAAAAAATACTGAGCGCTTTATTTCTGATTCTATCTGTTTTAATGCGTGCAGATTATCGCAACGTGTAGAAGCAGATGCGATCATAACGATGTCTTTTTCAGGATATACAGCCTATAAAATTGCATCTCAAAGACCAAAAGCACCAATTTTCGTTTTTACAAGCAACAGACAAATTCTTACACAACTAAATCTAGTTTGGGGCGTAAGAGGGATGTTTTATGATACAAGAATTAGCACTGATCATAGCATTGCTGATATTAAGCATATTTTGAAAAAAGAAAAATTGGTCAAAAAAGGTGATTTGGTGATAAATATTGCTTCAATTCCAATTGAGGAAAGTGGTAAATCAAACATGTTAAAGCTGAGTGAAGTAGAGTAATTAAAAAAAATTTATTTCAATCTTGGATTTGTTGGAGGAAAATTTAATTGCAAGATCGTTATAGAATCGAACTAGAATAATAAAAACAATAAAAATAAAAAATAATGGGTGCATTTTCTAAAAGACACATCGGACCGAATGAAACGGATAAAAAAGCCATGTTGGCAAAAATTGGGGTTAATTCTATTAGTGAGTTAATTGACAAAACGATTCCAGCGCATATTCGTTTAGGTCGTGAATTAAATATTGATGCTGCTATGACCGAGCAGGAATATCTGAATCACATTACTGAATTAGGAAGCAAAAATACAGTATTTAAATCTTTTATTGGATTGGGGTATAATGAAACCATTGTTCCATCTGTGATTTTAAGAAATGTTCTTTCTAACCCAGGATGGTACACGGCTTACACGCCTTATCAAGCAGAAATTTCGCAAGGTCGTTTGGAAGCATTATTAAATTTTCAAACCATGGTGACCGAATTGTCAGGAATGGAAATTGCCAACGCATCTTTGTTGGATGAATCAACTGCGGCAGCTGAGGCGATGATTATGCTCTATAATTCTCGTTCGAGAAATGAAATAAAAGAAGGTAGAAATAAATTCTTCATCGCTGAAAATACGTTTCCTCAAACAATTGATGTTTTAAAAGGTAGAGCCAAGAATTTAGGAATTGAATTAACGATTGGTTCAACAGGTACTTTTACAGGGGACACTAAATTTTTCGGTTCTTTGGTGCAATACCCTGATGCATTTGGTGCAATTATGAATTTGGAAGGATTTGTCGCTAAAATGAAAGAAAATGATATTCGTGTTGCTGTTGCAGCAGATATCATGTCGTTAGTTGTGTTAAAATCACCTGGTTCTTGCGGTGCTGATGTTGTTGTTGGTACATCACAACGTTTTGGTGTTCCAATGGGATACGGTGGACCTCATGCAGCATTTTTTGCAACAAAAGATGAATTCAAACGAAATATGCCAGGTCGAATTATCGGAGTATCTAAAGATGCAGATGATAATGTTGCTTTGCGTATGGCTTTGCAAACGCGTGAACAACACATTAAGCGTGACAAAGCAACTTCAAATATTTGTACAGCGCAAGCTTTATTAGCTGTTATGGCAAGTATGTATGCGGTTTATCATGGTCCTGAAGGAATGAAAGAAATCGCTCTCGACATTCATTCTAAGGCATCAAAAGCGGCGAAAGGGTTAACTGATTTAGGAATCTCATTAGGTTCTACAGAATTCTTCGATACTTTATGGGTGAAAGGAGTTTCAACTTCTTCTTTGAAAACAATTGCTGAAGAAAACGAAATTAATTTCCGCTATGTAAATGATAATGAAGTGACTATCAGTTTTGGGGAACCTCATACAGAGCAAGATGTTCAAAATGTGATCAATGTTTTTGCAAAAGTTGTTGGTAAAACTGCTTCTACCATATCATCTTCAACTTTGCATACACTTCCTGCAAATTTAATAAGAAAAGATGCTGTTTTTACACATTCGGTTTTCAACAGTTACCATTCAGAATCTCAAATGATGCGTTATTTGAAACGTTTAGAAAATAAAGATATTTCCTTAGTTCATTCGATGATCGCTTTGGGTTCTTGCACCATGAAATTGAATGCGGCTAGTGAATTATTACCGATTACAATGCCGTCATTTGCGAATATGCATCCTTTTTGCCCTGTTGATCAAGCAAAAGGGTATCACGAAATGTTAATTCAATTGGAGAAAGATTTATCTGAATGTACAGGTTTTGCTGGTGTTTCTATGCAACCTAATTCTGGGGCTCAAGGTGAATATGCGGGATTAATGGTCATAAAAGCATACCATGAATCAAGAGGTGATATGCACCGTAATAAGATAATTATCCCTACATCAGCGCACGGAACAAATCCTGCATCTGCTGTAATGGCTGGCTTTGAGGTAGTGTTAACGGGCTGCGATGAAGATGGAAATATCAATATTGAAGAGTTACGAGAAAAAACAATTGCCATCAAAGATTCTATTGCAGGTTTGATGATTACATATCCTTCAACACATGGTGTGTTCGAAGAAGGAATTAAGGAAATTACTTCCATCATTCATGAACACGGTGGACAAGTTTACATGGATGGAGCAAATATGAATGCGCAAGTTGGATTAACGAATCCAGGAAATATTGGAGCTGATGTTTGTCACTTAAACTTACACAAAACGTTTGCAATTCCTCATGGAGGTGGTGGACCTGGAGTAGGACCAATTGGAGTAGCTGCTCATTTAGTTCCATTTTTACCAGGAAGTCCATTATTAGCTTCAGCGGGCGGTGAAAAAGCAATTCATGCAATTTCCTCCGCACCATATGGTAGTGCTTTGATTTTATTGATTTCATATGGATATATCAAAATGTTGGGAGCAGTTGGTTTAAGAGAATCGACAGAAATCGCAATTTTGAATGCTAATTATATTGCTGCTTGCTTGAAAGGTCATTATGATATTTTATATACTGGAAAAAATGGAACAGTTGCACACGAAATGATTTTAGATTGCCGTGATTTCAAGAAAAGTTCTGATGTAGAAGTGGGAGATATGGCAAAACGTTTGATTGATTACGGTTTCCATGCTCCAACGGTTTCATTTCCAGTGGCAAGTACGTTAATGATCGAGCCAACAGAAAGTGAAGACAAAGGCGAATTAGATCGTTTTATCGAAGCAATGATAAAAATTCGTGCCGAGATTACTGATATTGAAAATGGTGTTGCTGATAGAGAAAATAATATGTTAAAAAATGCGCCGCATACAGCTGACTGCATTATCAACAAAGATTGGAACTATCCATATACTCCAGCTCAGGCTGTTTATCCGGTTTCTTACTTGAAAGATTTTAAATATTGGGTTCCTGTGCGTCGTATCGATAATGCATTTGGAGATCGTAACTTAATTTGCACGTGTCCAAGTGTTGAAAGCTATGCGAATATTGTTGAGGCGTAATTAAAGAGAATATATTTGATATTGATCCGCTTTCTGAATAGGGAAGCGGATTTTTTACATTTTAATTAGGAGAAGTTTATATTTACTAGAGAATTTCGTTAGCTTTTGTTGAATATGATGTATGAAGTTTATTATCTTTGATCACTTAAAATAATTTTTCGGATAATTATTACTGGAATAATTCGGTTAAAGACTTAATAGTTGGTTTAAATAAATTATCAAGATTATTTTAGTCTTTTTTGTATAAGTTATAGTACTTAAGCAAGAAGTAATTTTCATCTTTTTTCTATTTTACCCAATATTCTTTGGGGTCTCTTTGCGTATTAATTACAGCATGAATATAAACTGTTTTCTCAGATTCATTTGTAGAAAAATGAATCATAAAAGGATATTTTTTAAGTGGTAGGCATTGTATTATGTCATATCTTGTTTGAAAGAATGGATTTTTAGCTAAACTTTTTATGTTTATGTTTAATTCCAATTTAAATTTTCTCCCAAGTCCAATTAATTGTTCCTCCTAGTAATCGATTGCTTCTTGAACTTCAACAACTGCTCTTGGATCAAGTAAAATTCTGAATTTCACTTAGATTTGGTTTTGAATTTTAATTGTTCACGAGCATCCTCCCATGAAACATAGTCTTCCTGTTTTGCTGTTTTTATTCTTTCTCTGACCAAATTTTTATGTTCTTCTGGAATTTCTATATTTTTAGTATCTACTTCTATTCCCAATTGTTTTACAAGCTCCATAAAGAAAGAAAATTTAGTGTCAGGAATTTTTAAAGTTATTTCTTTCATAATTCAAGTTTTTAATATGTTTATACTTTTCTATCTAGGTATTTTCAATGATTTAAAGCAGATATATTAAAGAAAAGACTTTTCCTGTCGCTACTAAAGCAAATATAAGGATTTTTGGGGATAAGTAAAAAAATAGTTAAAAATAAGTTTTCGAACAAGTAGAAGGATAAAATATGAATTTTTAATCAAGCAATCAATGATTCCGCAGATTTATTAAGTTCTTTTTATAAAGTTGCCATATCAAAAATAGGCAATATACCCAAAATGAACTTTGCCATCTTTAATCAATATTGGATTTGCCATTTGTTTTCCCATGGCATATGAGATTGAGAAAATACCCACATTTGTGCCAAAGGAAAATCCTGCTCCGAAACCGAATGGAATGTCATTGTAATAGGTACCCGAATTATTTTCGTACCAACTTTGGTCATAAAATAGAAATGCACGTGAATTTTGATCAACGAGGAATCGATATTCAACACTTAAAAGAGATTTGGTCGTAGTAAAAAGTTCTTCTTCATTAAAACCGCGCTGAGAAGTTAGACCTCCAAATCGAAACACTTCATTTTGAAATATTTTTTGGTTATAATAGAAATCTGTTTGGTTTAAGATTCTCAACACATGTCTTTTGGCTAAAGGGATATAAAATTCTAAATTTAAAGCACTTCGATATGTATTTGACATCAAAATTTCGCTGGTATCAGAGCTTCTAGATTTTCTTGTGCCAATTGAGGATTCCCAATTCAAAATAAACCCTTTCGAAGGATTTGGAATATAATCTACTTGTTTCCGAGAAATTGAGATCCCGTAATTATTTGAAGTGACGGAGCCTAGATTGGTAAATTTCGGATTATTTAGTCCCCCCGCCAGCACATTTGAGAAATTCTTTTGATAGAATACCTTGAAATAATTTCCACCACTTAAAAAATATTGAATTCCTAACGATAATTTCCCTTCCACGTAGGAAGTGTCTCTTTTGTAAAAATCGAATTGACTATCAATACCAAAAGGACTTTTGAAAATGAAGGGGTAATTTATTTTACCTTTTAAAGATTGTGTTTGAGGTTGTAAACTCTTCCAATTGAAATCGAGCAATTCTCCGTGCTTGAGTACATTCAACAATTTTAGAGAAATATCTCCAGTGAAATTCAATTTATTTGTGACGGAATTAGGTTGCAAGCCAACAACACCATTAACGGAACTGATAGGGTTTGATTTAACATAAAGAAACAATTCAGCACCTTCTTTTGTAAATAATATTTCATGCGGTTTTATTTCTTTTATAAAATTAATTTGCTTTAATCTTTTCGTGATTTGAAATAATTCATTTTGACTGTATTTATCACCTGGTTTTATGCGAATAATATTTGTTAAAAAGATTTTAGAAATGGAGCTATCACCTTTAATATGCACTTCCTTCCATTTAAAGTAATAATTTCTTTGAACAATCACTTTTGCTGTCAAATTATCATTAACTAGTTCAATGCTATCTAAATATACTTTTGCGAATGGGTAGCCATTATTTTCTAGCGCTTGTTGCATAGAACGAAGTGAATTTGAAATTTGAACAGAATTAAAAGGCATGCCCGTATAAAATTTCTCATTTATATGCAAATACTGTTTAAAAAACTGTAGATCATCATTCTTCACTATTAAATTGACTTTTCCAAATAGTGGACCTAGATAAAAGGATACTTTTAATTCGTGATTCAGATATTTTAGAGTATCAGCAGATGCAAGAAGATAACCTTTTTTGATGGCTAATAATTGAAGGTTTTGTAGGTATTTTTTTGCTTGAATACTATCTGTAAATTTTACAGTTGTATTTTTTTTGATCTGCCGATACTTGTCGTTCGAGTAGGTTAGTGAATAATATTTTTGCCCAAAATAATAGGGTGACAAAAACAGAAATAAAAGCAGTAAAATTAAGCGCATTCGAGTTAAAACGTTTTTGAAAAATACAATATATAATTTATGTATAGTCAATTGTTAATAACTATTATGTTTTTTGTACATTATTTAGCTTATTTTTGCATCCATAAATAAACTGTTATATTAATTGATTTAAATTAAGAAGATGAAAAGAATTTTGACATTGACAATTATTGGACTAGTATTTTCAGCAGTATTAGCTTCTTGCGGGTCATCGAAAGGTGGACATTGTGATGCTTACGGAAGCATTGAGCAAGTGGAAAACACTGATCTAGCTTCTAAGTAGTAATAGACCATTCTTTAAATAGTAGGTCGTTTATTGATGACCTTTTTTATTTTTATTTCCTGCGAAGTTCAAAATTTTGCCCTAAGTACACTTTTCTCACCTGTTCATCAGAAGCTAAATCTTCTGCGGTTCCATCCTTTAAAATGTTTCCTTCAAATAACAAATAAGCTCTGTCAGTTATAGATAATGTTTCCTGGACATTATGATCGGTGATAAGTATACCAATATTTTTATTTCGTAAGTCAGCGATGATACTTTGAATGTCCTCTACGGCAATTGGATCAACTCCCGCAAACGGTTCGTCTAATAGCACAAATTTAGGATTTGTTGCCAAAGCTCGAGCGATTTCTGTTCGTCTTTTTTCACCTCCTGATAGCGAATGGCCTAGATTTTTTCTCACATGCGTTAAGCGAAATTCTTCTAATAATTGCTCTAAACGTTCCAATCGTTGCTTTTTATCCAAGGCAGTCATTTCAAGAATTGCCAATATATTGTCTTCAACGCTTAATTTTCTGAAAACTGAAACCTCTTGTGGTAAGTATCCAATACCCAACTGCGCTCTTCGATACATCGGGTAATGGGTAATATCAATCTCATCAAGAAATACAGTGCCTGAATCTGGCTTCACTAGTCCTACGATCATGTAAAAAGACGTTGTTTTACCTGCTCCATTGGGGCCTAATAATCCAACAATTTCACCTTGATTTACTTCAATAGTAACTCCTTTTACAACGGCTCTTCCTTTGTACGATTTCTGAATATTGCTTGTATGTAGCTTCACGTTATAACAATTCTTGAGTTGTAAATTTAGAAATTAAAATTAATACTAGCGCGAATTCCGAAAGGAGTCGTTCCAGGACTAATATGCGTTAATCTCCAAACCGCTTCTATTCTTAGGATTTTAAATATATTTTCAACGCCCATCGTTGCTTCTGCGTAGGGTGTTTTACCAAAAGATCTTGTAAAAGTAGGTAGATACATTTCTCTTTTATTTTTGTTAGAAATGGATCCGTACGTAATTCGACTAGAAGCGACAAAACGCCATTTAAGTTTTTTCACGTAAGGAATTCTGTCAAAAAACACACCACCAAAATGTTGTTCTATATATCCTCCAACATATTTATCAGAAATGAATTCAAAAAAATTCAACTTATTAAAAGTGGTGGACGATAACCAATAGGATTGATTTCCTTCATGTACTTTTAGAAAAGGATAGGCTGTGTACCCAAATACATAACCTGCATTTACACCATATCTAATTTTACCTATAAATCCTAATTTACGTGTGTGGTCCATTTGAAACTCAATTTTTTGATAATTATAATTTCCTCCCAGAAAACCCTTCACTCCAAAAATTCCTTGTATACTAAAAATAGGATACCTTGAAGTAAGGGTTGATCTATCAAAAGAACCTGAGATAAACTCTTCATCTTTTGTCCAACGAATTCTTGCAATAAACTCACTTGTGGTGATTTTTTTTATCGTATCGAGCGATTTTGTTGATTCATTGTATTTGATGTAATTCGCTAAACCAAGAGGCACATAGTCCTTCCATTCAAAACCGCCGTATAAAATTAGGTCCTTTTTAATGTCTTTTTCTAAATTGATACCTGCCTTTTGTACAAACGTTAATTTATCTAATGGCCCCGTTCTAAATAACGTTCCAAAAGTAGAGCCCACCGTGGCCGCATTCGGAGATTGACCAATTTGCTGTATATCATAATTATAGTAGGTAGTCAATATGCCTCTCTTTTTAGGAGTGATGTTGTAGCGAGCTGAAATACCATATTTTATTTTTTCATCTTTCGTCCCATAGGCTATTTTACCGGCAAATTCTAGTCGTTTCGAAAAAGCATTAGAGGTCCGCAGAGCGCAGCTAAATCTATATTGTTCTACAGGGTTTACACTAAATAAACTCGATAAATTCCCAGCTTCTACTTTTCCCAATTGATAATAACCGGTAGTCCCTGCATACGCCAATTTTTTGAATGTTCTAAAAACGGGTAAATTGTTTAAGGAATCCACCATTAGGTTTATACCTAATTCTTGTTTAGATAGTTTGTGATGTCTGTGTTCCTTCCAATAGTTTTCATCTCTTGATTTTGCTTCTGGCAGAATCTCAACCGTATTATCCGATTTATAAAAGTCAGGGGGTCTCACTTCATTTATTTTAAAGTCTCTTCTTGAAGAATTTTTTCGCGCAAATAATCCGTATACTTTTGATTTTTCAGTTATCTTAATATCAGCGATCATTTTTTCTTTTGTTAACATCCATACTTCATTGGCAACCATTTCAAAATCATGCTCAAAAAATAAATCTTGTATGTAATTAATGTTCGAACTTCCTGAAATATTACCGGTTATTTTTTTTATCGCATAGGTGGTGTCATTGATCCACATTTCCCCCTCAAAAGTTAAATCCCCTGAACGTTTTGGTTTGTATCTCAATTTATAACACCACTTACTATCAATAAACGCGGAATCTTCTAAATAATATTTATAAAAGGTTCGAGAGTAATCCGCGATTGGACTAATAAATGATTTATTAAAAATATTAATAGAATTATCATAGACATTGATATCAAGGTACATGTCTCCAACAAATTGATCCAATTTTAAATTTTCAATACCGGTGATGTAGGTGGCAGAAATAACTTCTTTTTTCTTTTTAGGGTTATTTTTAAAATAATAATTGGAGATTGTTTCACTTAGAATCACCGGTAAATAATTATTTCCTGTTTCCGTCGAATCGAGGAAATCCATGATTAGATCAAGTTTTTTTACAACCCCTCTGTCAGAGAATTTATCCCCTATGTTATTTAAATCTAATTGAATTTTATTATATAATTCATATTCGTACGATGCGAGTTTTTCTCTATTATTAACCTTTTTATTTGCAATAACTTTTTTATGAAGTGTAACCGAAGGTAACTCATCAGGAGGTCTAATTACTACTTCTTCAATTTCGGTATAGCGCACAGTTAAAAGACAGTTTATTTCTTGTGCTTGATCTTTTTTAATTTTAAAAGTGCGAGTACTATAGCCAAAATCACTCATCTGAATCGAATCAGTTGAGTAATAAGATTCTAAGACATATTGCCCTAAGCTATCAGCAGTAGTAGCAATTTTTGACTGGTAAAATTGCACTTTAGCAAATGGAAGAGCTTCACCTGTTGCAGCATCTTTAATGGTTCCATAGACTTTCGTTATTTGGGATAAACCCAAAAATGGAAGAAGTATCGAAAGATAGATTAAAACTTTTTTCATAAAATAATTCCTCAATCAACGATATTGCGTTTGTTTTTTTCTACCCGTACGACAACCAAAATTCCAGCTTCATATAAAAGAACAATTGGAATGGATACAATTATCTGACTCATCACATCAGGAGGTGTTATTACTGCTGCCAAAATTAAAACTCCTACGATAGCATGCTTTCTATATTTACGAAGAAAGGCAGCTGTTATAATCCCCAGTTTAGCCAATAAGTATGATAAGACAGGTAAAAGAAATAATAATCCAGTATAAAACACGGTAGATAATACCATGCTCATATACGAACTAACTGTAGGAATATTTTCAATTTGTTTACTCATTGTAAATGTGGAAAAAAATTGAACGCAAAGAGGTGCAACAACAAAATAGCCAAATGAAATGCCAAGAAAAAACAAAATACTCACATAAAAAACGATGCCAGATGCCATTGATTTCTCATTTTCTTTTAATCCCGGTTTTACAAAACTCCAAATCTGATAAAAAATATAGGGAAAAGATAAAACTATCCCTCCCATCATGCTCATCATCAATGCATAAGAAAATTGCCCAGAAATGTCGGTGCTTTGCATTTTTAAGGTGATATCTTCAGAACAAATACCAAAATATTTGCATAGTAAATCGAATGTAATAAAATTTGAGCGACTCATCGTTAAAAAGACATGGTCCATGATCCATTCTTGATAACACCAAATAACAATACTAATTACTAGAATAGCAATAGAGCAACGAACTAGCCTCCATCTCAATTCTTCTAAATGATCCAAAAAGGACATTTTCTTTCCTGTTTCCATAATTCTTGCAAAGTTAATGATTCGATTGAATTGAATTGTTTTTTGATGAGGATTTCAATTTTTAATTTTCAGTTTTTTATAAATATGTAGAGGAAAAAGAGTATTCATACACATGATGCTTTGTGATTATTTATTCATAATAAATAGTTAATGTTTTCGTAATTGTTGATTAATAGCACTAAAAAACGTTCCTATCCTATTAATTAGCTTTCCCATCTAAATTCCATAAGAAATAAAGAAATACAGTTGTAATACGATTATTATTATCGTACTTTCGTAATAATAGCATTAGTATGCTTTTAGTAAACCAATATTAAGGATTATAGAAATGGCTGATTATGATTTAAAAGTTGCCTTACGTAAGTTTTTCGGATTTGATAGTTTTAAAGGAACTCAAGAAGAGATTATCACGAACGTATTGAACGGAAATAATACGTTCGTCATCATGCCAACAGGTGGAGGTAAATCGATGTGCTATCAATTACCAGCTTTATTACTAGAAGGAACAGCCGTGATTGTTTCTCCTTTAATTGCTTTAATGAAAAATCAGGTGGATGCTATGCGAAGTGTTAGTGACAATGAAACAATTGCACATTTTATGAATTCTTCGTTAACAAAAGGTGAAATTGCTCGTGTCAAGAAGGATGTGAAAGATGGAGCCACGAAATTGTTATATGTTGCCCCTGAATCACTTACTAAACTTGAAAATATTGCTTTTTTAACATCTGTTAATGTTTCTTTTTTCGCCATAGATGAAGCACATTGCATATCTGAGTGGGGGCATGATTTTAGACCAGAGTATAGAAGACTTCGTGAGATATTTGAGAAAATTTCAAATGTTCCTGTGATAGCTTTGACTGCTACAGCTACTCCTAAAGTTCAATATGATATTCAGAAAAATTTGAATATGTTGGACGCCAAGGTTTTTAAGTCTTCTTTTAATCGAGATAACTTGTACTATGAAATTCGACCTAAAAAGGATGTAGAAAGAGAAATCATTCGCTATATAAGGACAAAAGAAGGGAAGAGTGGAATTATATACTGCCTCAGCAGAAAAAAGGTGGAAGAAATAGCTGAGCTGCTGCAAGTGAATGGAATCAATGCTCTACCTTATCATGCAGGTTTAGACGCATCTACCCGAGCAAGACATCAAGATATGTTCCTAATGGAAGATGCTTCAATTATTGTTGCTACCATCGCTTTTGGCATGGGTATTGACAAACCAGATGTTCGTTTTGTCATTCATCATGATATTCCAAAGTCGTTAGAAAGTTATTACCAAGAGACAGGAAGAGCTGGTCGAGATGGAGGAGAAGGTGATTGTGTTGTTTTTTATAATTACAAAGATATTGAGAAATTAGAAAAATTTCTTCAAGGAAAACCTGTTGCAGAGCAAGAAATTGGCAAACAATTATTAAACGAAATGGTTTCTTTTGCAGAAACTTCTGTTTGCAGACGTAAATTTATTTTACATTATTTTGGAGAAGAGTTTGAAGAACATAAATGTACGAGTTTATGCGATAATTGCAAGCATCCAAAGGAGAAAAGTGAAGGAAAGGTATATGTTCAAATGCTTCTAGAATCGCTTATTGATCTTCAAGAGATGCAAAAACACAAGCATTATTGTTCTTATTTAGTAGGAAGCACTACATCTGAAATAAAAAGTTATAAGCACGATTTATTGCCTCGTTTTGGGATTGGAAAAGAGAAAGACGAGAATTTTTGGAATGCATTAATAAGACAAGCCTTAGTTTATGGCTTTATTTCAAAGGATATTGAGTCCTATGGGATTATGAAATTGACTGACAAAGGGCATGATTTTATTAAAAATCCAGTGTCGTTTGCCATTATGAAGGAACATGATTATTCAACAATTGATGATGATATTTCAGTTGTAAATGGAAGTGGTGGTGCTTTTGATGAAGTATTATATGCTATGTTAATTGACTTAAGAAAATCATTGTCTAAACAAAATAACATTCCCCCTTTCGTAATTTTTCAAGAGCCTTCTTTGGTTGATATGTGTTTTCATTACCCAATAACAATTGATGAATTAACCCATATTCAGGGCGTTGGACATGGTAAAGCTTCTAGATATGGAGCGCCTTTTATTGAATTAATCAGTAATTACGTGCTTGACAACGAGATAGAGAGACCAAATGATTTAGTCGTTAAATCCTTGGTAAATAAATCAATTCTAAAAGTTCAATTAATCCAAAATATTGATAGAAAATTACCTTTAGAAGATATCGGTAGAGCTCTTGGTAAATCTATAGATGAGGTGATTGAGGAAATTGAAGCCATTGTTTCTTCAGGAACAAGAGTTAATATTAATTATTATATAGAAGATATTTTAGATTCTGACAACCAAGATGAAATATATGAATATTTCTCTGATGCTGAATCAGATGATTTGACCACTGCATACCATGAATTTGATGGTGACTATTCAGAGGAAGAATTAAGATTAATGAGAATAAAATTTATGAGTGAAATGGCGAATTAATAAGCATCATTTTGGGATTACTCTTTTTTTTTTAGAATAAATGTTTGATTGATATTATTAATAACTCCAACTAGAATTAAATCTGTCGAGGTAATAATATTAATTTCCATCTTTAATTCAGGCATAAAGGAACCATCTGATTTTAGATTTTGAAGTGTGATTCCTTTTCCATCGTCAAAAATTGAATAGTTTCCTTGTTCAGAAATAACGGAAGGAATCCCATCTATTTGAAAGTTTTGTGAACGAGAAAATGTGCCTACTGTATTTGATTTAATTTTGAAATCTGAAAAAATAAAATCTCCTTGCGAATCAATGACAGAAGTTAAACCGTTTAGATATCCTTGTTTGTAGGTTACAATTTCCCAATTTCCCTGCAATTTATTGATCGTTCTTTGATTTTTAGAACAACTTAAAAGCAAAGTGATGCAAACAATTGATATAAAAAGTTGTTTCATGATTTTAAAAACAAGCTAAACTCATGATTTGCATTCCCGTTTTTAATGCCTGAGAATCTATATTAAATTTTGGATGATGCACTCCATAGACAATTCCTTTACTTTCGTTTCTTACGCCGAGTCTAAAAAAGCACACAGGTATTTCTTGAGAATAATATGAAAAATCTTCTGATGTCATTCGAATTGGAAGAGCTTCTACTTTGGATGCTCCTAAATAATCAATTGCTTTTTCTCTTAAAATTCCCGTTATTTTTGGATTATTTTCTAAATAGGGATAGCCTTTACTGATTTCAATTTCTGCTGTTCCACCATATGCTTCAGTAACATTTTTTACATGTGTTTTTATTAATTCCCATGCTTTTTCTCTCCAAATTTCATTCATGGTACGAAATGTTCCTTTTAAGTGAACTTTATCTGGAATTATATTAGTAGCTCCAAGTCCTTCAAAATGTCCAAAAGTTAGCACCGAAGGAATTGTCGGATCGCAATTTCTACTAATTATTTGTTGAATAGTTGTGATGATGGATGCACCTATTAAAATGGGATCTATTGTTACGTGAGGTGTAGCTCCATGTCCACCTTTTCCATGAATAGTCACGTATATTTCGTCACATGACGCCATGTACAGCCCTTCTCGAAAACCTACATTACCGGTTATCATATCTGGAAAAACATGTAGTGCATACATTTCTTTCACTTCAGGATTATGTAATACACCATCTCTTATCATAAATGTGGCACCTCCTGGATTTTTCTCTTCTCCTGGTTGAAAAATTAATTTCACTGGCTGAAGTAATTCATCCTTTAATTCATTCACTATTTCGGCAACTCCCAGTAAAATAGAAGTATGTACATCATGTCCACACGCATGCATGACACCATCAATAGTTGATTTGTAATCGACCTGATTTTCCTCTCTGATAGGCAAAGCATCTAAATCAGATCTAAGACCAATGCAAGGTTGGTTAGGAGTGTTTTTGTTTCCGTAAATTACAGCAATAACCCCTGTGTCACCAACGGCAGTTTTATGTTCAATACCAAGATGTGTTAAGGTATCCGAAACAAATTGCATCGTATTGAATTCTTGATAAGATAATTCAGGGTATTTGTGCAGATGTTCCCTATATCCTTTGACTTTTTCGAATAATTCATGAGAACGCTTCGTAATAATTTCGTGTATATTATTTTTCATTAGAAATAGAATTATAACCAGAAAGGATCAATTTGATAGAGACAAAAGCCATAATTAGTCCGAAAACTAGTTTTACAACTGATGGGGATAATTTTAAGGATAATTTGGAACCAAAATAACCTCCGATAACGAAAGTTAGAGCAATAATTAAACCAAAATCCCAGTTAATATTGGCAGTTTTAGAATAATTCATTACTGCTAAAATCCCAACGGGCATAACGAGAATGAATAAACTTGTTCCTTGTGCTTGATGCTGTGTCAAACCCAAAAAGAAAACGAGAGCTGGAACAATCACAACGCCTCCACCAACACCAACGAATCCACTTATTATTCCCGCGAATAAACCAATAATAACTAGGATAAGTATCGTTTGAGTTGTCATATCTTGAATTTGTATTAGCAAATATAGTCTTTTTGTTATTTAGACTGGAGATTTTTAGACATTAGATGATAGACTTCAATTTATTTAAATTTTGTCTACTGTCTCTATTCATTCCACCATCATATTACAACCTCTCAAGTCAGAATTATCAAATCTTCCCATCAGATAAAAATCTTCGCCCATTCTTTGCCCTAAATCTTGTGTGGCAATAAAACTACAACTGTATAGATTCGCTAAATCAATCACATTTACTCCTCCCGTTTTACCTTCTTTCACATATTGAAAAGGGTCATTCGTTTGCCGAATTTTGATCTCCATCCATTTTGGCAAAGAGAAAACACCCTCTTTATTGCTGTATGATTGAGAAAATAATTCTGTCATACCGTATTCTGATGAAATAAAATCACATCCTAACCCCTTTTTAAGGCAGTTGTGTAATTCAACTTTTGTCATCTCTTTGCGGCGACCTTTCATTCCTCCAGTTTCGATAATTTGAGCTTGGGATAAATCAACTTTTGCATCGGCTAAATCCAAGAGTGCATATGACACGCCAAATACAACAACTTTCTTCCCTTCCCTTATTGCTTGTTGATAATTAGAAACTAAGTTGTCATATTCCTGAAGAAAAAAACCTGAAAGGGGTGAATTCGTTTCTTTTATTAGGTCATTCACCATATACACTAAACTAGACTGACCTTGTTCAATGTAATTAGGCAACAAAGCAAGAATAACTTGATCTTTAGTGTCACCAATAAAATCCTTGTAAATTTTTGTAAATGATCGATGATACATTTCTGGTTTTTGAACTGAATGTTTACTTCGAATCATACCGGTCGTCCCACTGCTGAAGAAATCAAATTGGATGGGTAAATCGCTTGAAATGACTGTATGTGATTTAAAAAAGGAGATCGGTAAAAAGGGGATTTCATCAATGGTTTTAGGAAAAGGATGATTTAATATTTTTAAATATTCTTTATACACCGAACACTTCTCACGTTGAAATTGAAAAACGTCTAAAGCAGTCTTTTCAAAATCAGCATTGTTTTCAATCGAGAAGATTTGATTTTCTAGAAGTTTCATTTCAGAAATTTTCAATCAAAATTAATGATTTACTTCTAGATTTGGATCATGTTTGTGTTTAAACAGAAAAGCAAAGAGGATTGCGACAACTAAAGAATAAATGGCAAAAGTTAACCAGATGCCATTCCAATCTGTAACACCATCCTTACTTATAAAATATTTATCAATAATTCGCCCGCTTAAAAGACTACCTAAAATTGCACCAAATCCATTCACCATCATCATAAATAGTCCTTGAACACTTGCTCTTATTTTTGGATCAGCTTGTGTTTCAACAAATAATGAGCCCGATACGTTGAAAAAGTCGAAAGCCATTCCATAAATGATACATGAAAGAACGATCATCCATAATCCACTTCCTGGATCGCCATACGCTAACAAACCAAATCTTAAAACCCATGCTAACATACTAATTAACATTACTTTTTTTATCCCAAATTTCCGAAGAAAAAACGGAATAAATATGATGAAAATTGTTTCAGATATTTGAGAAATTGACATGATGATTGTCGTATGTTTCATTATGAATAAATCTTTGAATTCAGTGATTTTTTCAAAATGACTTAAAAATGTATCTCCGTATGCATTTGTTAATTGTAAAGCGGCCCCTAATAACATTGAAAAAACGAAGAAAACTACCATTTTAGGTTGTTTAAAAAGTAAAAAAGAATTTAAACTTAAAACATTTATAAAAGATTTTTCCATTTTTTTTGCCAAAGGAGGGCATTTTGGTAAAGTAAAAGAATATAACCCTAAAATAATTGACGCTAAAGAAGCTACATAGAATTGGTTTGCAGATGCTTTAAAACCAAGAATGTCGATGGTCCATAATGCGATTATAAACCCTATTGTACCCCACACCCGAATTGGGGGGAACTCTTTTGTAAGATTTGCACCTTTATTTTTTAACGAAGAATAAGCAATTGTGATTGATAGAGCAATCGTAGGCATGTAAAAAATCATATTGACCAGTAAAATCCAAAACATGACCGAGGGCGATGAAACTTGAGGTATAAGAAAAAGAGTAATACCTCCCAGTAAATGCAGAATACCATAAAGTTTTTCAGCATTTAGCCATTTATCCGCAATCATTCCAGCTATTGCAGGCATAAAAAGTGACGAAATACCGATAGTTGAAAAAATAGCTCCAAATTCTTCAAAGGTCCAACCTTTTGATTTTGAACAATAAACCCCAATAGTAATAAGCCAAGAACCCCATACAAAGAATTGCAGAAAATTCATTAAAATTAATTGAAGTTTAATCCGCATAGTAGTAGTAAAATTAATTTGTAAATCTAAATATTAAGAAGTCCTTTTGTTTATTTGATCTCTTATTTTAGATGCTAATTCATATTCTTCGTTTTCTAGTGCTGTTTTCAATTGATTTTCAAGCTCTTCTATGGTTATGTTTTCAACGGATTCTTCTTCTATTTCTTCCTCTTCCGTTTCGTCACCAAAATTGAAGTCATTTTCAATTGCATTTTCATCCAATAAAATCCCAGCACTTGCTAAAATATTCTCGAAGGTAAAAACGGGACAATTAAAACGCACTCCAATAGCTATGGCATCAGACGTTCTGGCATCAATTTCAGTAATCTGACCTTCTCGTTCGCATATTAGCTTTGAGTAAAAAATCCCTTCTACTAAATTATAAATAATTACTTCTTTGACTTCGATGGAGAAAGCAACGGCAAAACTTTTAAATAAATCGTGGGTTAATGGGCGAGTGGGAGTCATTTTTTCTAATTCAATCGCAATAGCTTGCGCTTCAAACCCTCCAATAATAATTGGTAAACGGCGTTTCCCTCCAGCTTCAGATAGTACAAGAGCGTAGGCTCCTGATTGTGTTTGGCTGTATGACAGCCCTATAATTTCTAATTTTACTTTCTCCATGCCCTTGTTAACGCGTTGAGATATTAAATAAAACAACTAAGGAAGCGGTTCGCTTCCTTAGTTGTAAGTTTGTTTCTTTGTAAAAATAATATTTTTTTTGCTAGAATCAGTTGTTTGTAGCATGGAATTTTTTCAAAGCTTCCGTTAATCGTGGAAGAACTTCAAAAACATCCCCTAATACTCCGTAGTCAGCTGCTTTAAAAAAGGGAGCTTCCGGATCTGTATTAATCGCAACAATAACTTTTGATCCATTGACACCTGCTAGGTGCTGTATTGCGCCTGAAATACCAGCGGCAATATATAAATTTGGTCGAATAGCAAAACCTGTTTGGCCAACATGTTCGTGATGAGGTCTCCATCCAATATCAGCAACGGGACGAGAACATGCAGTTGCTGCTCCTAGTTCTTTTGCTAAGTCTTCAACTATTCCCCAATTCTCAGGTGCTTTAAGTCCTCTACCCGCTGAAACAACTCTTTCAGCTTCTGTTAATGGAATTTCACCTTCTGGTTTTTTTGTAGATAAAACTTTCACTCTCGTTTCTCCAGCACCTCCATTAAATTCCTCCACTGCGCAATCACCACCGCTAGGTTCCGGTTGAATACTATTTGGTAATAATGAAATTATTTTTTTTGCTGTTTTCACATTTACATTTCCAAATGCTTTACCTGAGAAAACATTTACAGAACATGTAAAACCGCCATCATTGGTTGGTAAACTCGTTGCTCCTGAAACTAATCCAGCTTTTAAACGGACAGAAAGTCTTGGTGCAATTGATTTTGCAATTAGATCGTGTGAGAAAACAACAGTATCTGCTCCCGTTTGTTCAACTGCCGTAGCTATTATACGCGTAATTTGTTGTGCATCATCTGAATTCACCGACCTGTCAACCAAGACCTTACTAGCTCCATATTCTCCAAGTTTAGCTATGATAGCAGAGTCTGCAGTTCCAGTTGTAACGACCGTTACATCACTTCCTAATTTTTTGGCATAGGTCACAGCTTCGAAAGCACTTTTCCCAAGACCATTGCTAGTTGTTATATATACTATTGTAGACATTTCTAATTATTTTTAAATTTAAATGACTTTCGCTTCGTTGTGCAATAATGCTACTAATTCATCCATATTATTAGGATCAATCATTTTACAAGCCGTTTTTGGAGCGGGCATTGTGTAGGACACAAAAGCGGTTAAAGGTACTACATCAGTTGGAGAAATAATTGACAAAGGCTTCGTTCTTGCTGCCATGATCCCACGCATATTTGGAATACGTTGTTCGGCCATTCCTTTAGCACATGAAATCACAACTGGAAGTTCTACTTCTACCACTTGAACACCACCAACTATTTCTTTTTCTAACGTTAGTTTTGTCCCACTAATGTCTAATTTTGAAGCTAATGAAATAAATGGCATGTCTAATTCTTCAGCAATCATTCCTGCTACTTGCGAACCATTGTAATTAATCGTTTCTTTACCTGTCAAGATTAAGTCAAATCCATTTGATTTTGCATAGGAAGCAATTTGAGATGCAGTAAAATAAGCATCTGTGGCATCAGCGTCAATTCGAACAGCATCATCCGCACCGATTGCTAATGCCTTGCGAATGACAGAATCATCCGCCGCAGTTCCAACAGTGATAATTGTTACATTTCCGCCAATTGTTTCTTTTAATTCTAATGCACGAACAAGTGCATACCATTCGTCATATGGATTTACAATATATTGAACACCATTTTCATCAAATTTAGTACTGCTGTCCGTGAACGCAATTTTTGAAGTAGTGTCTGGCGATTTACTTATACATACAAGTATTTTCATTCTTTCTTGAGTTTTCTTTTATCGTGCGTAAAATTAGTAAATTTTACGCATTTAACATTTTTATTGAAAATAAATAAAATTCTTTTTTTCACATTTTTTTGTCTTAAATTTACCTCGTGATTTTTCAACGTGATGAATATAATTTTGGGCCAGTAGCTGTTCATTTAATGAACTTCTCAGATTTTGATCCCTCCCAATTTTTGCATCAGTTGACAAGTATAGAAACAGAACGATTCTTTTCTTTTTCAAACATTCAAAGAAAACGAGAGTTTGTTGCGACCCGAATATTAAGACATGAAATTTTTGGTTTTCAGCATATACATTATGATAAAATTGGCGCTCCCTTTATCGAGGGGGAAGGGTTCATTTCTATCAGTCACTCAAAAAACATTGTTGGAATTGCCACCTGCATAGATTTTAAAATTGGTTTAGATATCGAACCAATTAGCGATAAAATTGATAAGATTAAGCATAAATTTCTTTCAATACAGGAAGCAGAAAAATTGGATTGTAATTCTCTGATGGAATTAACAAAAGTTTGGTCTGGAAAGGAATCCTTGTATAAAATTTCTGGGACAAAAGGGATAAATTTCCTGACACAATTAGAAGTAGCGAAAGTGACTGAGGAAGAATGGAACGGTATTTATCAAAATGAAAATAACTCGTTTTCAACCGAATTAAATATCTTTGAACTAGATAATAGGATTATTTCCATTAATACAAAGGCTTGTGAAAAATTATCAGACCGTTTTTAATACAATTGCATTTAAAAAAGGACAGATCGCTATTTTGATTGATCCTGAAAAATGCGATAACGGGCCTGAATTAGTAGCGTTAATTAAGAAAGCAGAATTTGCCAAAATAGATTATTTTTTTATTGGAGGAAGTACCGTTACAAAAGGTGAATTTGAAGCGACGATTCATTTTTTAAAATTAAACACAACGCTTCCCATTGTTATTTTTCCAGGTGGCTCTCATCAAGTTTCTGAAAAAGCGGATGCTTTGCTTTATCTAAGTTTACTTTCAGGCAGAAACCCTGATTTTTTGATAGGTCATCATGTGCAATCGGCGAATGAAATTTTCGCAATGGATCTCGAAGTGATTTCAACAGGATATATATTAATTGATGGCGGAACTCAATCTACGGTCGCCTATGTGAGTCAAACTACTCCAATCCCTCGAGAGCAAATTAGTATCGCTAAAAATACAGCGATTGCCGGAGTGCTTCAAGGCAAAAAAATCATTTATTTTGATGCAGGAAGTGGGGCAAAGAATTCGGTACCAACTGAAATGATAAATGAAACAGTTGCGTTAAATGTTCCAATAATTGTCGGTGGTGGAATACGTTCTATTGGTCAGATAAATGAGTATAAAAGTGCTGGTGCGAATGTGATTGTTATTGGGAATCATATTGAAGAAAATATTGATTTTTTATTAGATATTCAGGCATTTATTTCTGACAATACAGGTGAAGAGTAAAAAAATAACATTCTTCTTTGTTAATAAAGTGCTAGGATTTTTTTAGTTATTATATTGCTTTTCAATTAGATAATTCAATTTTTTATTTTGATATTTACTTAATTTTTACTTGAATAATCCTTAATTTTTTATTTTTGTCAATTACTTTTCTTAAAATTGTTTGATTTAACAAATATTGTGTTTATTTTTACTCTTTCGATATTATATTTAATTGTTAAAATTATGATGAATAGACTATTTACTTTTTTAATATTGCCTCTAGCGGCTCTTTTTAGTTTTGAATCTTTTGCTCAAGGTGAACATTTTAATTGCGGCACTTCTGAGAAAATGAGAGAATTATACAAGCAAAACCCTTCAATGGAGGCTGATATTGCTCGTTTAATACACAATTCTAGAACTAATAAATCAAATAAATCTGCGACAGATACATTATTAATTCCAATTGTTTTTCATATTATCCATCAATATGGAAGTGAAAACATTCCAGACGCCAATGTATATGATCAAATCAAAGTATTAAACCGCGATTATTTAGCATTGAATGCTGATACAAGTGAGGTTATTGCTGCATTTGATACAATGATTGGAAAAGCGTATATTCAGTTTCAGCTAGCTTCAAAAGATCCTTGGGGGAATTGTACAAATGGTATTGAACATATTTACAGTCATGAATCCACTCAAGGGGATGATAATTCAAAATTGAGTGGTTGGCACAGATCACGTTACTTAAATGTTTGGGTGGTTGCTTCTATGAGAGATGGAGTTGCTGGTTATGCATTTTATCCTTCAGATGGTATAGATTTTAGTGTAGACGGCATTATTATTTTAGATGATTATATTGGAAGGCTTGCCCCTAGTTCAGAAAATTCTTCTCGAGCATTGACACATGAAATTGGTCATTATTTAGCATTGCCTCATCCTTGGGGTAATAATAACGATCCGATGGTTGTTTGCGGAGATGATGGTATACTCGATACTCCTGTAACAAAAGGATATAATTATTGTCCTGCTAATGCAAATGCAAGTAAAATATGTGATCCAGATGTTGCTGCTACTGGTTATATTGGTACAGCTGAAAATTATCAAAATTACATGGATTATTCTTATTGCTCGTTTATGTTTACCCCAGATCAGGTGGATTTAATGAGAAGTAGTTTAACCGTTGGAGAAGCTCAAAGACCGGATTTAACTGCCGATTCTGTGCATGAACTAGCTGGAGTAGCACCCTATGTTTCTGCTTTGTCTCCGCCGCTATGCACACCTGTTGCAGATTTTTATGCTCCAGATGCTGGCCGTTTTATTTGTCAAGGGGCTAGCGTGACTTTTTATGATGCTTCATGGAGAGCGGCAGTTGCATCGAGAGTGTGGACTTTTGAAGGAGGAACTCCTGCAACATCAACTTCTGCTACTCAAAGTGTAACATATGATGCGCCAGGATATAAAAAAGTAACTTTATCTGTTACGAATGCGAATGGAACAAATTCGGTTGTGAAAGAAAATTATGTGTATGTTTCACCATTATGGGCTGATTTTACAGGACCTTATTCAAATAACTTAGAAAGTGACAATGCATTGTGGTTTTTAGTAGATAATCGTGAAAATTTATCTAATAAATTTAGCTTAAACTATGGTCATGGTTATTCTCTTAGTAAATGTTATAAATTAAACAACTATAAAGATATTAATGCAGCTTTACCTTATACAGCTGATTGGTATCATAATAGACGTTTAGGTGGTTCGAAAGGTGTTTTAATTACTCCTTCATTTGACCTTAGAAATACGACAGGAGTGTCGGTTTCTTTTAAATTCGCATATGCTTCAAACGCAACTATCGCTGCTGATATTAAAGAAGGGTTTAAAGTATATTACTCTAGAAACTGTGGTCAATCTTGGTCACCAGTTTCAGGAACATCTATTACCGGAACTTCAACTGTATCCGTGCCGGGTGGTTTCGTAAGTGGTGCTAATGTATTAACATCAGGGTTTGCAGGATATACAGACTTTGCGCCAGCAACGAATAATCAATGGAAAACTTGTTCATTTAATTACAATCCTACAAGTCTTGACAATGAAGTAAGATTTAAAATAGAATTTACTGCTTCAGATCTATCTAGTAATTTTTATGTAGATAATTTTAATGTTGCGGGAACTTTAGGTCTTTTTTCTAATGACATTGATGATCTTGAATTGATGATTTATCCAAATCCACTCTCTTCTCAACAATCTATTAATGTATCTTATTTTGCTGGAGAAAATCCGGTAGAATTGATATTAAGAGATGCACAAGGGAAAGTAGTATGTAGTGAGAAAATTAGCATAACAAATTCAAAAGTAGAACACACGTTGGAAGTTGGAAAACCTCTTTCTGCTTCTTGTTACTTCCTTGAAGTGAAATCTGGAGGATTTTCTTCTGTGAAAAAAGTAATAGTATTATAAGATTCTAATACGTTCTTTTTGAACTTAAAATTATAAATTATTAGATCTATCCCAGTAAACATATGTTTGCTGGGATTTTTATTTTTATATGCTTCTATGAGGCTTATGATTTGATATAAAGAAGAACGTCTTTACATCTAAATTCTATTTGCTACCTTTGATAAAAGAAAAAAATGTCAAAAATTCATCCATACTGTTTAACAATAGCAGG
The DNA here is from genome assembly GCA_945888595.1 of Chryseobacterium gleum. GTDB lineage: Bacteria > Bacteroidota > Bacteroidia > Flavobacteriales_D > Crocinitomicaceae > CAIUKX01. The sequence continues at coordinate 52,413 of CAMDAO010000002.1, forward strand.
TTTTGACCCCTCAGGAGGTGCAGGAGTTATAGCAGATTGCAAGACTTTTGAGCAATTAAATGTGCACGGTTTGAGTGTTATTACCTGTAATACGATTCAAACAGAAGATCAGTTTTTTAGCTATAATTGGGTAGATTTTGAAATTATTAGTGATCAAATAATTAAATTAATTGAACGCTACCCCATTCGATTTATCAAGATTGGTTTAATAAAAGACTCAGAGACACTTTTATCCATATTGCAGCTTATTCATAAAAGAGTAAAATCACCTGTTGTGATATGGGATCCAATCGTATGTCCAACGTATGACTTGAAGGGTAACGAAGAAAAAAAATTCGAAAATAATTTTTCAGAGATTTTAAAAATGATATCTGTCATTACTCCCAATTTACCAGAATTTAAGCTTCTTTTTGGAGAAATAAATCCAGAGAATTCTGATTGTACGGTGTATTTGAAAGGAGGACATTCTGAAGATAAAGGGAAAGATTTCTTGTATCATAATCAAAAAATGTATCCTTTCAATCCTAAGATAAATACGAGTTTGAAGAAACATGGTACGGGATGTATTTTTTCGAGTGCTTTAGTAGCTTTTTTGTCGAGAGAATTCCCCCTCAATAAATCCTGCTACAGAGCGAAACACTATGTGGAAAAAAGAATACTATCTAATAAGACCTTGTTAGCTTATCATAAATAAATTCGGATCTCTGTTAGTTATTAATTCCCTGAAGTGAACACAAGTTATAGTAAAGTCCTTTCTTTTCGAGTAATTCAGAATGCGTTCCCATTTCTTTGATTTCTCCTTTTGAGAGAACAATAATTTGATCGGCTTTTTGAATCGTACTTAATCGATGTGCAATAACAAGAGATGTTCTTTCTTTCATTAAGTTTTCTAAAGCATCTTGAACTAGTTTCTCTGATTCAGTATCTAAAGCTGAAGTGGCTTCATCTAAGATCATTATCGAAGGGTTTTTCAGGACAGCTCGCGCAATACTAATTCTTTGCTTTTGCCCTCCCGATAATTTATTTCCTCTTTCTCCAATGTTTGTTTCATACCCGTTTTCTAAATTCATAATAAATTCATGGGCATTGGCAATTTTAGCGGCTGCAACAATTTGCTCATCAGTTGCATTCAAAGACCCAAAAAGAATATTGTTTTTCGCAGTGTCATTAAATAAAATAGATTCTTGCGAAACAATTCCTATATGGGAACGAAGATCATTGATGGACGATTCTCTTATGTCGGTGGAGTCATAGTAAATATTTCCTTCCGTCACATCATAAAAACGCGGTAACAAATCCGAAATAGTTGATTTTCCACTTCCAGATTCACCTACAAGTGCATAGGTTTTACCACACGGAATTGTGAAATTTATATTTTTCAAAACAAAATCGTCTTTGTATTTAAAAGATACATTTTCGAACCTAAGTTCACTCGATAATTCGTTTAATTTAGTTGGATTTTCTGTTTCAAATATTTTTTCATCTGTTGTCAATATGTCGTTTATTCGATCTTGAGAAGCTTTTGTTTTGTTTAAAAAACCGATTGAAGATGCAATTCCTTGTATGGGTCTTAGTAATTGAGAAAACACCACAATAAATGTTATAAATTTCCCTCCTGTCAAATCGGTCTGCATGTCGATAATCATACTTCCGCCAAACCATACGATACATACCAGAACAAAAGCGCCAAGTGTTTCATTTAAAGGTGAAGAAAGGTCTTTTTTGCGGAATGCTTTTGTTATTAATTCTTGGTGTTTTAGATTTGTTTTTTTGAAGGAAGACAGCATCTGTGGAACAGCGTTGAATGCTTTTATAACTCGAATTGCTCCTAGTCCTTCTTCCATTTCAGAAGTTAAATGCCCCATCTGATCTTGTCCTTCTTTTGCTGTTTTTTTCAAACTTTTACCAATTCTTGAAATGATCAAGGCTGAAATTGGAAGTAAAATAAAAGAAATTAAAGTTAATTGTGGACTCAAATAAACAAGAAAAGAAACGCTTATCAAAACCGCAATTGGCTCTCGGTAAATTAACTCCAATACACTTACTACGGCTACTTCAATGTCATTTACATCAGTTGTCATCCGCGACATTAAATCCCCTTTTCTTTCTTCAGAATAATAAGACAAAGGTAAATTCATTGCTTTTTCGTACAGTTTATTTCGGATATCTCTTACAACGACCATCCGCAATTTTGATTGATGCCAAACAGTCGCATAGCGAAAAATATTTTTTAGTAAAAAAGCAGATAAAATTGAGATACAAATAAATAGTAAAGCATCCTTTGGACTTCTTTCAATGGTGATACTCATAAAATAATTGAAGTAGTTCACCACATATTTGAAAAAATCAACAAAACCACCGCTATAAAGAGGTTCTATCAAAGCGATTGGATTCACTTCTTTATCTAAAAAAATAATTTTAAAAAAGGGTATAAACATTACTAACGAAATTAAATTAAAAATCGTAAATAATATATTATATACAATCACCAAAATAGCGGTCATTCTGTAGGTAAATGCGTACCTGTGAATCTCTAAAATCTCTTTCATATGACTGCAAAGATATGTTTTTGTTTGCCTTTTTTTAATCCATTGACAAAATTCTTTACTTTTGTACCATGAGTTCAATAAGACAAAGTAGAATTGAAGGGGTAATTCTTGAAGAACTATCCGTTTTTTTTCAAAGAAATGCAAGAGAAATTTGTTTAGGTGCGATGGTAAGTGTGACGGTTGTTCGTGTCACTTCTGATTTATCGTTAGCCAGATGTTATGTTAGTATTTTCGCAGGCCCTGAAAAAGAAGAAGTCTTGACTTCCATCCGAGAGAATGTTAAAAAAATTAGAGGAGAGGTTGGTAAACGCCTAAAGAACATGCGTAAAATACCTGAATTATTATTTTTTATTGATGATTCTTTAGATTATGCTAGTCAAATTGATGTGTTGTTGAAAAAAAGTTAATTTTAATTATTTCTAACAATAAATTTTTATCAACGTACCTTATTTTATAGCAAAAAGATATCTTTCTTCGAAAAAGAAAAAGAATGTTATTAATTTAATAACACGGATCTCTGTTGTTGGAATATCTGTCACAACTGCCGCTTTAGTGATTCTCCTTTCTGCTTTCAATGGAATTGAGTCAATGGTCAATAAACTTTATTCAGAGTTTGATTCTGATGTTGTTATCCGCTCTGCGAGAGGGAAAACATTCAATGTAAATCAAATAGATTTTTCAAAATTAAACAAAATTGAAGGAGTAAAAAGGACTTCACGTGCTATTGAAGAGGTGGTTGTTTTAAAAAAAGAAAAAAAATGGGTAAATGCTCAGATGCTGGGCGTAGATTCTAGTTTTTTACAGATGTCAAGTATGAAAAGTCACATGGTAGATGGTTTTCCGACTTTGAATGAAAACAACAGGGATGTAGCGCTAATTGGAGCCACGCTATTGGATAATTTAGGTGGCTATATTTCAAAAACAGGATATGAAAGCTTGTCAATATATGCGCCAAAGCGAAATGCGAAGGTGAAATTGGGGTCTAATCCTTTTATAACGGATATAGTTCAATTATCGGGCAGAATGAATTTCAATCGGGAAGTGAATGCTGAATTTATTGTAGTGCCTATAAAATATGCGAGTGAAATTTTAGATTACGGCGCGGATATAACCTCTGTTTGTGTTGAAGTCAAAGATAAATATGAAAATGAATTTGTAAAAGAAGAAATCATTAAGTTTTTAGGAAATGAATTTGTTGTGAAGACAAATTATGAGAAAAATGAATTAATATTTAAAACCAGTAAAACAGAAAAACTAATCGTAATGATTATTCTATTGCTCATTTTTATTATTGCTGCTTTCAATCTTGTTGCATCGCTAACCATGTTGTTTATTGAGAAAATGGATAATATTAAAACAATGTCAAGTTTTGGAGCAGATCGTAAATTTGTGTTTAAAATTTTCTTCTTTGAAGGGTTAATGATTTCTTTAAAGGGTGTAATCATTGGTCTAATTTTGGGTTATGCCATTTGCTTTGCCCAAATTTATGGCGATTTACTTCAAATGCCCAATTCTGGAGGTGAATCATTTCCAATCAAAATAAAGTTTCTTGACAGCATTACAATTATAACACTTGTTTGCACATTGAGTTTTTTAGCTTCCTATTTACCCGTGAAATATTTAATGAAGCGCAATTTTGAAAATCAAAACTTTTAACATTTAGATAATTTTGCTGCATAATCACTTAGTCAGTTTAAAATAATCCGATGATGCATCACGCTGTCCTTAATTTTGTTTCAGATTGTTAATATTAACTAAAATCTGTATGTAAAATCTGAAACGATCGGATGTTATTTGCACAATTCCACTTCAATTGCAGTTTTTCTTTGTAATTTTTACTATTGTTAAGAAATTTATTCCTATTTCCTTTTCTTACTTAAAAGTTTTAAGTTATCTTTGCGCCAAAATTCAGAATTCATTTTAAAAGACACAGTAATGTCGGAAATTAAAGGAAAAATCTCTCAGGTAATCGGACCTGTAGTCGATGTAAGATTCGAAAAAGAAGTAGCTTTACCAAGTATCTTTGATGCTTTAGTAGTTGTAAAAGCGGATGGAACTAAAGTTGTTTTAGAAGTGCAATCTCACGTTGGTGAAAACTCTGTGCGTACTGTTTCAATGGACTCTACAGATGGTTTTACACGTGGAATGGAAGCAGTTTCGACTGGGAGTGGAATAAAAATGCCAGTTGGTGATAAAATCAAAGGGCGTTTATTTAATGTAATAGGAGAAGCTATTGATGGTATCAATGTTGTTGATAACTCAGATGGTTTATCTATTCACCGCGAATCTCCAAAGTTTGAAGATTTAACGACGGCGACAGAAGTACTGTTTACTGGTATTAAAGTAATTGACTTAATTGAGCCTTATGCAAAAGGAGGTAAAATTGGTTTATTTGGTGGAGCTGGAGTTGGTAAAACCGTATTAATTCAAGAATTAATTAATAATATCGCCAAAGCATATTCTGGTTTATCAGTATTTGCTGGAGTTGGTGAGAGAACAAGAGAAGGAAACGATTTACTTCGTGAAATGTTAGAATCTGGGATCATTACGTATGGTGCTGAATTTATGCACAGCATGGAAGAAGGTGGATGGGATCTTGATAAAATTGATGTAAATGAATTAACTAATTCTAAAGCTACTTTCGTTTTTGGTCAGATGAATGAGCCTCCAGGTGCGCGTGCTCGTGTTGCTTTGTCAGGTTTAACTATGGCTGAATACTACAGAGATGGTGAAGGTGAAGGAAAAGGAGCTGATATTCTTTTCTTCGTAGATAACATTTTCCGTTTTACGCAAGCTGGTTCAGAAGTGTCTGCACTTTTAGGACGTATGCCTTCAGCGGTAGGATATCAACCAACATTAGCTTCTGAAATGGGGGCTATGCAAGAGCGAATTGCTTCGACAAAAAATGGTTCTATTACATCTGTGCAAGCGGTTTACGTTCCTGCGGATGATTTAACGGATCCTGCACCGGCAAATACATTTGCGCATTTAGATGCGACAACAGTATTGTCTAGAAAAATTGCCGAATTAGGAATTTATCCAGCGGTGGATCCTTTGGATTCAACTTCGCGAATTCTTACTCCTGAAATCGTTGGTGAAGAGCATTATAACACAGCTCAACGTGTGAAATTTACATTGCAACGATACAAAGAATTACAAGATATCATCGCAATTCTTGGTATGGATGAGTTATCTGAAGAAGATAAAATGATTGTACACAGAGCACGAAGAGTTCAACGTTTCTTATCACAGCCTTTCCATGTTGCTGAGCAATTTACAGGTTTAAAAGGTGTATTGGTTGACATTAAAGATACAATCAAAGCTTTTAATATGATTTTAGATGGTGAGATGGATAAATATCCTGAAGCAGCATTCAATTTAAAAGGTGGTCTTGATGAAGTTGTTAAGGCTGGAGAAAAAATGTTGGCTGACGCGAATGTATAATTCACTAAAGATTATATAAAATGCACTTAGAAATAATTACCCCAGAAGCAAAAATCTTTGCAGGTGAAGTAGAAGCAGTTCTATTGCCTGGTTTAGATGGATTGTTTCAAGTATTGAAAGGACACGCACCTATTATTTCTGCTCTTGCAAAAGGAAAAGTGAAGATCGATCTTACTGCGGCTTTTGAACGTGATGAGAAATCAAGCGAAATGATTGAGGGTGATCAAAAAGATGCTAAAGTGATACGTGTAAGTATTAATGGAGGTGTTTTAGAGATGCAAAATGACAAAATTGTTTTGCTAGCCGAATAAATAGTTTAATAAAATTTAGGAGGGATCTGGTTTTCCATTTCCCTCTTTTTTGTTAAGGTATGTTAAGCTTATTAAATTAATTGTTTATAAAGACGAAACTTTCCTTATTTTCGTCGCTAATTCAAATTATTAAATGGATTATTTAAAACAAATAGACCCTACTAATATACCAAAACACATTGCTGTGATAATGGATGGTAATGGAAGATGGGCTCAACAGCAAGGACACGAAAGATTGTATGGTCACAATTATGGTGTTGAATCTGTTCGAGAAGTTTTAAAAGCTGCAAAAGAGTTGAAAGTAAACTATTTAACTTTATATGCATTCTCTACCGAAAATTGGAATAGACCAAAAGAAGAGGTGGAGGGATTAATGGATCTGCTAATCCGTACTATTGCTGGAGAAGTGGATGAATTAAATAGTAAAGGGATTCGTTTACTGACAATTGGCGACACAGAAGGCTTGCCAGAAGGTTGCAGAAATGAATTAAAAAAAGCAATTGAAATTACTTCTCACAATACCGAAACAAGTTTAATCTTGGCCTTAAATTATAGCGCCCGTTGGGAAATTATTAATGCAACCAAAAATATTGCCAAAAGGATTAAAAATGGTGATATTGATTTTGATTCAATTGATGATAAAATGTTTGATGAAGAATTAACAACATCGGGCATTCCTGATCCTGAATTATTAATTAGAACAAGCGGGGAACATCGCGTCAGTAATTTTTTACTTTGGCAAATTGCGTATTCTGAATTTTATTTCACAGATGTTTTATGGCCAGATTTCACAAAAGAAGATTTATACAAGGCCGTACTAGACTATCAATCTCGTGAACGTCGCTTTGGCTTAGTTTCAGCGCAAATAACTAAGTAAGTATGACATTGATACATCGGCTCTTACATTCTTTTATATTTTTAAGTGTAGCTTTTTCAGCTACTTCTCAGCAAGATCCAGTGACGATTGGTGGCGGACTAGAGATTGATTTTAATTTGCCTAAAAAATATGAAATTGGGGGTATTCGAATTGATGGAGCTGACAATTTTGACCACTCAGCAATAAAATTAATTGCAGGACTAAATCAAGGTCAAACTATTCAAATACCGGGGGAAAAAATTTCGAAGGCGATAAGAAATTTATGGAAAGAGGAATTGTTTTCTGGTGTGGAAATTTTTATTGAAAAGGAAGTTGCTGGAGTTGCTTATTTAGTGATTAAATTAAATCCAAGACCTAAATTATCTCGATTTAAATTTAAAGGGGTTAATAAAAGAGAAGCCGATAAAATTAGAGAAGAAATTACTTTATTTTCAGGAAAGACAATTACAGAAAATCTGGTTTATTCTACAAACAATAAAATTAAAAACTATTTCAAAGAGAAAGGTTACTATTCAGTGGATGTAAAAATTAATAGGATTGTAGATACGTTAATCAATAATTCAGAAATATTTTTAATCGATATTACTAAAAATCAAAAAATTAAAATTGCGAAGTTAAATATCATTGGCAACGAATCTATTCCAACTTGGAAATTAAAAATGGCCATGAAAGATACGAAGCAAATGGCTTTTTGGAGATTTTGGAAGCGTTCAAAATACACTAAAGTTTCTTATGATCGAGATAAAATTTCCATGATGAATAAGTTTAATTCTATTGGATTAAGGGATGCGGTGATTACTTCTGACACCATGTTTTTAAGAGATAAAAAAAGCTTAGTTATCAATATTAATATTGATGAAGGATTTAAATATTACTTTGGAAACATCGATTGGATTGGAAACACTAAGTTTCGATCTAGTTATTTAGACACAGTTTTAGGAATAAAAGAGGGAGATATGTACGATAAGTCATTGTTGGATACTCGTTTAAATATGAGTCAAGATGGGCGCGACATTTCATCTTTATACATGGACAGAGGCTATTTGTTTTTTCAGATTACTCCTGTTGAAACAAATGTTACCAATAATCATATCAATTTTCAAATGAGATTGATTGAAGGAAAAGAAGCTCGAATTAAAAGAATTATCATCAAAGGAAATACGAAAACAAATGACTATGTGATTCGTCGAGAAATAAGAACCAAACCTGGAGATCTTTTTAATCGTAATGATATAATCCGGACACAAAGAGAATTGGCGCAATTGGGGTATTTTAATGAGCAAGGATTCCAAATCAATCCAATTCCTAATCCTGCCGACGGAACAGTAGATATTGAATATACGGTGGAAGAAAAGTCCTCTGACCAAATTGAATTATCCGGTGGATACGGAGGAAGAAATGGATCCACAAGCAGTATGAGTGGAATGAGCGGTTACGGCGGAGGTGGTCTAATCGGCACGCTTGGTTTAACATTTAATAATTTTTCAACAAAAAATTTCTGGAATAAAGATTCATGGTCTCCATTACCAGGAGGAGATGGGCAAAGGTTATCAATTAGAGCGCAATCGAATGGTAAGTATTACCAAGGATATAATTTTTCATTTACGGAACCATGGTTAGGAGGAAAAAAACCTAATTCGTTAACATATTGGGTCAATCATACCGAACTTAACAGGAGTGGTTTAGCGAAATCAAATACCAACTATAGCGGATTGGGTATTACTGGTGTTGGTGTAGGTTTAGGAAGAAGAAAAAAATTCCCGGATGATTATTTTAGCGCCTATTATGAATTATCGTATCAATATTATGATATACGATCATATCCTCTTTGGGCTTCTTTTCCTACCGGATTTGCAAATGATTTAAGTTTAAAATATGTTCTTCAACGAAATTCAATAAGTGCGCCAATTTATCCTCAAGGGGGATCAAATATTACGTTAACCGCCAAAAGTAGTGCTCCTTATTCATTATTCGAGGGGGTTTCTGATTATTCAAATCAAACGGGTCAGCAGCGATATAAATACTTGGAATATTTTAAAATTAAATTTACTGGTGAATGGTTTTTACCCTTAACTGTGGATAAAAAATTAGTTTTAAGAACGCGTTATGGATTCGCATTTTTGGGAAGTTATTCTGCTTCAAAAGGATTAATTCCAAGTGAAAGATTTAGTTTAGGAGGCAGTGGTTTGACAGGTGTTGGACAAATGGGAGGAAGAGAGGTAATTGCTCTTAGAGGATATGAAGACAATTCAGTATCCTCCGCGTCTGGCGATCCGGTTATTGCAAAATATGTGATGGAATTAAGGTACCCTATTTCATTAAATCCTCAAGCTACATTTTATGTTTTGGCTTTTGCCGAAGCGGGAAACACCTTCCCTTCTATCGCTAAATTTAATCCACTTAATGTAAAACGTTCTGCAGGGGTTGGGATTCGAGTATTTTTGCCAATGTTTGGTATGTTAGGGTTAGATTATGGTTTTGGTTTTGATAAATTGGACGCATGGTCATCTGGTTACCAGTCTGCAAATGGATCTGATGCAGATATTATGTCAAAAGGCTACCATGGAAAAATCAGTTTTTCAATCGGTATGAATTTAGGGGATCTCTAAAAGACGAAAATGGATGGATGCGTTTTCTCAATTTTCACATAGAAATTACAATATTTTAGTTAGTTTTGTCGTTTGCTATTCAAAAAAAAATATGAAAACAATTATTCTTACTTTATTTCTATTTTTTGGCACAGCATTTGTCTTTGGGCAGAAGTATGCATACATAGACTCCGATTATATTCTGGAAAACGTTCCTGAATATAAGGATGCAAAAGAAAAATTAGACAAATTAGCAGATCGATGGACAAAGGAAATTGAAGAAAGATATGCGATCATAAAAACTAAAAAAGATAATTTTTCAAGGGAGGAGGTTCTTTTACCTGCGGAAGAAAAGCAAAAACGAAAAGATGAAATTGTGAAAATGGAAACGGAAGCTATGGAAATGCAGAAAATGCGTTTTGGGGTTAAAGGTGATTATTTTCAAAAGAGACAAGAATTAGTGAAACCGATTCAAGATAAAGTTTTTGATGCAATGCAAACAGTGGCCTCTAAAAAGGCGTATACATTTGTGTTTGATAAGGCAAATCAGAGTAATTTAGTGTACGCTGACCCAAAGATGGAGATTAGTGATGCTATCTTAAAGGAAATGGGAATCACCGTTAAATAGTTAGGAATAATAAATAAATATATAAGAAAAATGAAAAAGTTAGTATTATCGATTTTAGTAATGTTGTGTGTAGGTTCTATATCTGCGCAGCAAAAATTGGGTCATGTGAATTCAGACTCGTTATTAACTAAAATGCCATCCCGTCAAAAAGCAATTTTATCACTGCAAAAATTTGAAGAAGATGGGTATAAAGAATTACAAGAAATGGAAGCAGATTTCAATAAATCTGTTGCCTTTTATGAAGCAAATCAAGCTACATACAGTCCAGTAATAAAGAAAATTGAAGAAGAAAAATTAAGAAAAAAATCTGCAGGAATGGAAGAGAGACAGCAATCTCTTAGTACAGAATTACAAGCAGTAAGCCAAGATTTGAATAAACCAATTTTAGGACGAGTTCAACAAGCAATTGAGATTGTGGCGGACCGTAAAAAGTTGAGTTATGTATTTGACAAAAGTGTTGCTCTTTATACTAAAGGAGGAATAGATGTTACTGCTGAAGTATTGGTTGAGTTACTAATATTGGACGCTGCTTCAACTCCAAAATAATTTATTAACCTGTTTTCTGTGTTAATAGTAAAGGGTAATCTTATTTGATTACCCTTTTTTTTGTAGCTTTGATAGTATTTTTAATATAGTTCGGGTTTAAAAAGTTCCTAATGAAAAGTAAAACGCCCATCGGTATTTTTGATTCAGGATACGGAGGATTAACAATTCTCTCAGATATTCAAAAAAAAATGCCGCAATATGATTATTTATATTTAGGTGATAATGCACGTGCTCCTTATGGGAATCGTTCTTTTGATGTTGTTTATGAATTCACATTAGAGGGTGTTAAAGAATTGTTTTCAAGAGGATGTGAATTGGTAATTTTAGCTTGTAATACTGCTTCGGCTAAAGCACTTCGGACGATTCAGCAAAATGATTTACCGAATTTAGATTCAAATAAAAGAGTTCTTGGTGTTATTCGTCCAAGTACAGAAATAATAGGAGATTTTTCTATATCAAATCATGTCGGAATTCTCGCAACAGAAGGAACGGTTAAATCAATGTCCTATCCGATTGAAATAAATAAATTTTCGCCGGATACAATCGTGTCGCAGCATGCCTGTTCAATGTGGGTTCCATTGATTGAAAGCGGTAACTATGAGTCAGAGGCTGGGCAAATGTTTATCAAAGAGGATGTAGAAAAGTTGTTATTAAATGATCCTAAGATTGATGTAATTATTTTGGGGTGTACACATTATCCTATTTTAAAATCATTTATTGAATCAATTGTCCCTCCTCACATTAAAGTGATTGCTCAGGGTCCCATTATTGCAGAAAAATTAGCTGATTATTTACATCGACATCCTGAAATTGAAAGTGTTTGTTCTAAAAATTCTTCTACAGATTTTTTAACAACTGAAAATAGTGATGATTTTAACGCAAAAGCGTCTGTTTTTTTTGGAAAAGAAATTAAATCTGAACATATCAAACTTTGATAGAGACGATAGACTGAAAGACATAAGACCGCTTTGCTCATAGACAAATTTTATTTTCAGAAAATTATTGGGTCACAATCATTTTCTGGGGACTAAAAATAATTACACATCAATTAACAATTATAATTTAAACATATCAACCTTAATAAGGCTCTTAATTTCTCACTTTTCCTTGATGAAAAGTAAGCAAAAATCAAGGATCTTTCCAAGGAATTTTTCACTTCAATTAAGGATACACTTTAGTTCTTTGAACCTTTATTATTAACATTTTGAAGTGAAACTGCAGGTAAACACTTTCCTTCACGCTTATTTTCGCAGAAAAAGCGAAACGCGATTACGGAAAAGTTTACAGCTAATTCTATGGAAAGACCAATTCTAAATAGAGCTTCGCAAAATAGGCGCTAATTTATTTTCTGAGTTTTTGAAAAGGTTTAGTCCCCAACTTTTGACGTTGACCCAAATTAATTTTTATTTGTCATTAATCTTAAAGTCTTTCAATCTTGTGTCTTTCAATCTTGTGTCTTTCAATCTTCAGTCTATTTGCCTATCTTTACAAAATAACAATAAAGTATGAGTGAGCAACGAACAGAATTGGGTCAGCTTGGTGAGTTTGGCCTAATTGACCATTTAACAAAGAAATTTAAAAATAATCTCCCAACGACTATTAAGGGAGTAGGAGATGATGCTGCGGTTATCTTTATTTCTGAAGAACAGTCCTTACTCGTTTCTACCGACTTTTTGTTGGAAGGTGTACATTTCAATTTAATGTATATGCCATTGAAACATTTAGGATATAAAGCTGTTGCAGTGAACGTTTCTGATATTTGTGCCATGAATGGGGTAGCAGAGCAAATAACTGTTTCCATCGCTGTTTCAAGTCGTTTCCCTTTGGAAGCTTTGGAAGAATTGTACGAGGGCATTCAGTTAGCTTGCGAACAATACAATATTGATTTAATTGGTGGAGACACTGCTTCGTCTTTGACTGGTTTGATGATTAGCGTTACGGCTGTTGGAAGAGCGAAACCAAATGAAATTGCCTATCGAACAGGAGCGAAGGAACATGATTTATTGGTTGTAACTGGTGACCTCGGTGGCGCATATATGGGTTTACAAGTTTTGGAAAGAGAAAAAGAAGTCTTTAAAGCAAGCCCCTCTATTCAGCCAGATTTAGATGGTCATGATTATATTATTGAGCGACAACTAAAGCCAGAAGCTCGAAAAGATATTATTGGATTTTTAAAAACTTTAGAGGTCGTTCCAACGTCTATGATTGATATTTCTGATGGTTTAGCTTCTGAAATTTTACATCTGTGTAAAGCAAGTAATGTGGGTTGTCATGTGTATGATGAAAAAATTCCAATTGATGCTCAAACTTCTATCGCGGCCATTGATTTTAATTTAGATCCTCATACTTGCGCCTTGAATGGAGGGGAGGATTATGAGCTATTGTTTACAGTTGCTCAGTCAGATTTTGAGAAAATTAAGGGCAATCCAAATATGACCATCATCGGTCATATTACTGATGCGACCGATGGAATCTATTATGTTGATAAAAATGGATCTGCAATCGAATTAGCAGCGCAAGGTTGGAATCATTTTAAGGGATGAAAACGAACGTGGAAAATTAATGATTTAACAATAGTGGGAAAATAGAAAAAGTTGCCCAATTCTAAATTTTGGCTTACTTTTATGATAATTATTTTGTTGTCATTCTTGAAGTTAAGTGTCAGCTTTGTACTGAAACCAACAAAATAAGTTTTTTCATTTTGCCCTGCGATGCCTAATATAGGTTTAACTATTTTATTATCGTTATTCTTTACATCTACTTTTTTTTCTCAACAATTAATACTAAACGAGGTTTCTCAACGAACAGGATCGTCTGAATACTTTGAAGTTTAATTTTTATGGTTTATTTTATTCTCAATTGTCCAGCCAATCAAAAAAGCACGTTGTTTTGCAAATTCTACTTTTTCCCCAGTAAAAAGTTCATCTACTGTTTGGTTAAACAAAGAAATCCACCGATCAAAATGCGTTTTATCTAATTTCATATTCAGATGCTTCTCGGTCACGTTTGTAGTGTAGCCAGTTTCATCTAATAGCACAAATGACCAAAAATTGACCATTTTAGGAAGATGAGTAGGAAGATGAAGTGAATTAAAAAAGGGAGAAAGTAACCTGTCTTTCATGATTTCCCCATAAAAAGTATCTACTAAAAGAGCGATATCTTCCTTTGTTTCAATATCTCTCATTTTTTAAACCAACTTGAATACATGATGTAATTGTTAGCGATTCTTTGAACTTCACCCTCGAAAAGTTCAGGACTTAAATTCTTCACTTTTTTTGCAGGAACACCCGCATAAATTGTCCCGCTTTCAACCCTTGTTCCTTCTAGTAAAACTGCCCCAGCAGCAATAATGCAATTCGCTTCTATGTAACAATTATCCATCACAATCGCTCCCATACCAATGAGAACATTATCTTCAACAGTGCAACCATGTACCAAAGCATTATGCCCAATAGACACATTATTTCCTACAATCACTTTGGTTTTTTCATAGGTAGCATGAATAACAGCCCCATCTTGAACGTTGACCTTATTTCCCATGTGTATGGAGTTCACATCGCCTCTAACGACCGCATTAAACCAAACAGAACATTGATCCCCCATCACTACATTTCCAATAACTGTTGCATTTTCAGCTAAAAAGCAATCTTCTCCAAATTGCGGATCAACTCCTCTACAAGGTATAATTAAAGCCATTTTACGTATTTTTAATTTAGAATTTACATTTTTAATAGGTAGACATTACATTAAATATTTTTTCCATTTGATCAATGACCATGGATGCAGTGCAATTGAAATTATTAACAATAATAGCAAAAGCGATTTTTTTTCCAGAAGTAGAATCAATATATCCAGCGTATGATTTTATTCGATTCATCGACCCACTTTTAGCTCTTATTTTCCCATGGCCCAGTTGATTTTTACAAACGCTCGTCAATGTTCCCGAGCAGCCAGATAATGGAAGCGTTGATAAAAAATAGCTATAATTGGGAGACTTATACATTTCGGATAGTAGATTACAAAAGTGTTTTGAACTGATAGCATTTGATCTCGATAATCCACTTCCGTCTTTCATATACATGCCCGTGCAATCAAATTTCTTTTCCCAATATTTTTCTAACTGCATCAATGAATACTCAGTGCTACCATCATTGGAAATACTATAACCAATCAGACACAGTAGTTCTTCAGCGAATAGATTTACGCTGGTCATATTTGTTTGCGTTGCGATAGATAAAATCGAAGCTCCCTTGTGCGTATAGATTAATTGAAAATTTCCCCCATATTTTTTTGTAACTAGAAATGAATCAATTTGTCTGGCTGCGATCGGTCTATTTTGTGGCTGAATACCTTTTTCTCTCATTATTTTATCAAATTCAAATGCAATTTGATATTCAGGATCAGGTAGACTACCTTTCACGACAAATGCATCATTTTTCAGAGGTAAAGTACCAGTACCGAAGCGATCTAATGAATAAGGAGCTCCAAAAATATAGGAGTTATCACTCTCTTTTTTTGACGAGGTAATGTAGTTATGAAATTGAAAATTTTGAACTTTTGGAAAAGTAGAAACTAATTCTGTTTTCGCACCTGCATAGGATCCAGTTTTGAAGGTGTATTTAATCATATTATCATACAAAACTAAGCCTGAAGGCCCAGCACCATAATAATTACCCATGTCTGACCAGTTCCAGCCATCAGGAACACCTGCATACCCAAACTCAGAGCCATCAGCAATAATAGCACCCGAAATACCCTTTATTCCAATTTTACTTAATGTGTCAGCCCACATTTTTAAGAAATCATCTTCTGCCCCTTCTGCACAAAAATATTTACTGCCCAATGTAGGGTCTCCACCTCCGCGAATCCATATATTTCCTTGCAGAACACCATTTGTGTCCACTTTTCCATCAAGATAAAGTCTAGTTTTTGGGATATAATCAGGACCTAACATTTCAATTGCCGATGCCGTTGCAAAAAGTTTTGTAATAGAAGCTGGAGGTAAAGATACGTTTGAATTATACTCTGCAATTGCATTTCCAGTCGTTAAATCAATCGCATAAAAAGAAATTGACGCATTTGCAAATAAAGAATTATTCTTAAAAACAGTAACAGCATCTTGGACAGCATTTTGTCCAAAAGCAGAATGAAATGAAATTAATGTAAGAATTAAAAAGGAACTTAGTATCTTCACGTTTATTTTTTGTTAAATTTCAGAATAAATAGTTTTATATTATAAAAAATAGCTAAAACTTTTTAACACTCATTTGACAATAAGAACGCAGAAAAAAGAAAGTAGAAAAATTATCAATTAGAATAGAAAGAAAAAATAGAATATGCCGAAAGTTCTTCGAATAGTAAATAGATTTAACATAGGAGGGCCCACCTTTAACGCTACTTTTTTAACGCGCTATTTACACGATGATTTTAAAACGTTATTGATAGGTGGAACTCATGAAAAAGGAGAAGCAGATTCTTTACACATATTAGAACAATATGGGGTCACGCCTTTGTTGATTTCTGAGATGCAGCGAATTCCAAGTATTAAAAGTGATCGAGCTGCCTATAAAAAAATAAAACAAATCATAGAGGAATTCAAGCCTGATATTGTACATACACATGCAGCAAAAGCTGGAGCTATAGGAAGGAGAGCAGCTTTTGCTTGTAATGTTCCAATTGTCATTCACACTTTTCACGGACATGTTTTTCATTCCTATTTTGGCAGGTTTAAGACATTTATTTTTAAATTTATAGAACGAAGATTAGCGGCCAAATCGGATGGTATTATTGCTATTTCGGATATTCAAAAAAGGGAATTATCTGAGATACATAAGATTTGCGAGCCGTCTAAAATTCAAGTTATACCGTTAGGATTTGATCTAGAAAAATTTCATTTAGACAAAAAAGAAAATAGAGCAATCACGAGAGAAAAGTTCAATATTGAGTCAGATGAAATAGCAATTGCCATTGTTGGTCGACTAGCACCCATCAAAAATCATTCTCTATTTTTGGATGTAGTGGATGAAATATCAAAAAAAACAAGCAAGAAAATTCGGTTTTTCATCGTAGGAGATGGAGAGGAAAAAGAAAAAATTGAGAAAAGAGTACATGAAATAAACGAACAAAAGTTGGTTCAAATCGAAATGACTTCTTGGATAAAAAACATTGGAGAGTTTAATGCGGGAATGGACATTATGTGTTTAACATCTGATAACGAAGGTACTCCAGTGAGTTTAATTGAAGCTCAAGCAGGTGATTTGCCCATTGTCACGACAGATGTTGGAGGAGTGAGAGATGTAATATTAGATGGTCAAACAGGTTGGATTGTGCCCAAAAATAATGTATCTTTGTTTACTGAAAAATTATTACTTTTGGTGGAAGATGAAATGGAGAGAAATCGCTTAGCACAAAATGGGTGGAATTTTGTTGAAAAGAAGTTTCACTACACCACATTGGTAAAAAACATGGAAGATTATTACCGATTATTATTGAATAAAAAAAATAAATGATTTTTTTAAATTTTAAAAAACTGTTCGGAGTACTTTTTCTAGCATTGATGTTAGGGAGTTGTGCAATTAATAGTAATATGATGTTTAAAATTCCTAAAGATGGTTCTTTTAAGTATGATTCTATTCCGATTAGACCTGTAGAGAATTATAAAATTTCAATTGATGATAAACTTACCTTTAATTTAAGCACGAATAAAGGTAAAAATTTGATTGAAGGCTTGACGGGTACTTCAGTGTATGGTGAAGCTGTTAATCAAAATGCAACAGGGATAAATAATAAATACTCGATCACAAATACTTTTTTGGTGAAAACCGATGGATTTGTCGAGATTCCTGTATTAGGAAATATATACGTGAAAGATTTAACGCTTGAACAATGTGAAGATACCTTAGAAAATCTCTTCAAATCTCAGTACAATGAGCCTTTTATCCAGATGAAGATCACCAACAGAAGATGTATTGTCTTTGCCGGAAATGGCGGAGATGCAAGGATCATTCCATTGGAGAATTCGAACACCACTCTGTTAGAAGTAATAGCAATGTCCGGGGGTATTTCAACACGCGGAAAATCGAGATTTGTGAAAGTAATGCGCAAAGTGAATGAGAAGCGCGAAATTTACTTAATAGATATATCAAACATTGACGGAATAAAATACGCCGATATGATTGTTCAAGCAAATGACTATATTTACATTGAGCCAAGGGCTGAATTAGTGAAGGGAACTTTGACTGAATGGGCGCCTATTTCCTCTTTAATTTCATCTGTTTTGATTACCTATTCTATTTTTCAAAAATACAAATAAAAAGAAAAATTAAGTGAAAGAAAAAACAACAGTAGTCAACAAAGAATTTGATATGCAAATTCTAGTCACGGTTCTGAAAAGACACTGGTGGACTCCCATTGTAATGATTTTCCTATTCTGGACTTTTGCTTTTTTTTATTTGCGTTATACCAAGCCTGTTTATGAATCAACCATGTTGATTCAGCTTGGGAGCAATGACAATGCTAAGGATGTAATGGAAATTGAAGGAATTAGCAAAGGAGATGACAATATGTCTTCAGAAGTTGAATTAATGAAATCTCAATTACTTTTCAATCGCGCCTTGGAAACTTTAAATTTTCATACCAGCGTATATTCGAAAGGGGCTGTATTAACGGAAGAATTGTATAAATCGGGGGTATTTCAAATTCAACCATATGCGCTGAATGATTCGAGTTTAGTTGACGTACCGATTATTGTCACCGTTGATGATAAAAATGTAATTTACTTGGATTATGTGAAAAATGGCGTCAAATGTGGGATTCGAGGAAAAATTAATCAGCATATTATTAATAATGATTTTGATATCATAATTAGATCAAGTAACTTTTCTCTTTTTAAAAAAACGTCAGGATTAAATAAGGTTTTTTTTCAATTTAATAGTATCATTAGCTTAAGCAACCGTTTGTTACCTTCTTTGCAGATTATCCCTGTCAATGATGAGGCAAAAACGATTCAAATTTTATATAATGGAGAGAATACGGAGTTATGCCATGATATTATTCTTGCAGTTGCAAATTCTTTTCTGATTTTTGACGAAGAAATAAAAAGAAAAGGTTCGGAAAATGCCATAAAATTTATTGATACACAGATGGCTATTTTAGCGAATCAAATTACGAAGTCGAAAGATAGTATTATGAGTATTCAAAGTAATACTGAATTTATGTTGCCCGATCAATTTGAAACAACTGTTTTTTCGGAGGTTGCGGCCTTAAAAGAAAAATCGACCGAAATTGAAGATGAACTTAGACTATTAAAAATTGTAAATCTAAAACTGAAGGATCCAAATAGATATGAGGTGTATAAACTTTTACCTGAATTATTAGGAAAAAGTTTTGAATCATTAGTAACAAAAAAGATTTCAGATTTACTCATGTTATTGGAGCAAAAAGAAAACTTATTATTTGACGTAACGGAAGAGCATTCAGGGATAAAAGTACTAAATCAGAAAATATTATTGAAATCGCAATCCGTGCTAAAAAGTATAACTATTGTTACTGAAAAACTGAACCAAGAATATGTGGTATTAAATGCTAAAATTCAAATGAATGAAGAGAGGGTGAAGGTTTTGCCAGAGAAAAAAACAGAGTTTGGAAGATTGACGAAAATTCAAGAATTGAATCAGCTATATTATAATTTGTTAACTGAAAATAAATTTAAATATTCTATTTCTGATGCGGGGTACACAACAAATAATAAAATATTGAGTTTACCAACTTTAAATCAAACCCCTATTTCACCTAATAGTAAATTGATTACATTTTCTTTTCTAGCGATAGGATTTCTTATAGGTTTAGGTGTTATATTTCTAAAATTCATGACTTTCAACGAAATTAATATTCTCGATGATTTAAATAAACTTTTACCTGAAAAAGTAACTACGTTGGGAGGGGTTCCTCTCGTAAGAAATGACATGCAATATTCTCAATTATTAGCTTTTGATTTTCCTAAATCTCAATTAGCCGAAGCTTTTAGGAATATTCGTACAA
>CAMDAO010000003.1 GCA_945888595.1 Chryseobacterium gleum
CAACATTACTCTTATCTTTGTGATTCAAAATTTGAAAAGAATAATCTATGAAGATCTACAATAATATACTTGAAACGATTGGAAATACTCCAATGGTGAAATTAAATGTAATCACAAAAGATATTAAAGCGACCATTCTTGCTAAAGTGGAAACGACCAATCCAGGAAACTCTGTAAAGGATAGAATGGCTGTAAAAATGGTAGAAGATGCTGAGAAATCAGGATTGCTAAAACCTGGAGGGACAATTATTGAAGGGACTTCTGGAAATACGGGTATGGGATTGGCTTTGGTTGCGATTAACAAAGGATACAAATTAATTTGTGTTTTAAATGACAAACAATCCAAAGAAAAAATGGATATTCTTCGTGCTGTTGGTGCTGAAGTGGTTGTTTGTCCTACTGCTGTTGAACCGACAGATCCGCGTTCATACTATTCAGTTTCTAGACGTTTATCAACTGAAATACCAAATTCTTGGTATGTGAATCAATACGATAATCTTTCCAATAGACAAGCACATTATGAGCAAACTGCGCCGGAGGTTTGGGATCAAACAGATGGTAAAATAACTCATTTTATTGTGGGGGTTGGAACTGGAGGAACCATTTCTGGAGTTGGAAGATATTTAAAAGAAAAAAATCCAAATGTAAAAATTTGGGGAATTGATACGTATGGCTCCGTTTTCAAGAAATACAAGGAAACTGGAATTTTTGATGAAAATGAAATCTATCCATACATCACTGAAGGAATAGGTGAAGATGTTTTACCAGAAAATGTTGATTTTAGTATAATCGATCATTTTGAAAAAGTAACGGACAAGGATGCTGCAGTTATGACCCGAAGGATTGCACGCGAGGAAGGTATTTTTGTTGGAAATTCTGCTGGAGCGGCGATTGCAGGTTTATTGCAAATGAAAGATGAATTGAAAGAAACAGATGTTGTTGTTGTGTTATTTCACGATCATGGAAGTCGTTATATTGGAAAAATATTTAATGATGAATGGATGAAAGAGCGTGGTTTCTTAGAGGAAAACATCAAAACGGCTGGCGATATGGTTTCACAGCATAAAGATGAGCCTTTGGTTTCTTTGTATTCTGAAGAATTAATTTCTCATGCGATTGCAAAAATGAGAAAATTCGGCATTTCTCAAATTCCTGTCACAAAAGATGGAGTTTATGTGGGTTCATTAGATGATTCGCATGTATATCAGTTATTGGTTGATAATCCAGTTTTGCGCGATGCTCCAATTTCAAGTGTTATGCAGGCTGCTTTTCCGGTGGTGAAAACAACTACATCCCTAGAAGAAGTTTCTAAATTAATTAATAAACAAACCCATGCAGTTTTAGTAGAAATGCCAAATGGTGGGCATCATATTATTACTCGTTATGATATTATTTCATCACTTTCTTAATCGATTCGGTGAAAGAATTTGTTGATCAAATGAATAATACAATCCGCCTTTCGGGAATTCCGAGGCGGATTGTTTCATTGGTGCCATCTCAAACAGAATTGCTATTTTCCTTAGGCTTAGGAGATCGAGTGGTGGGAATCACTAAATTTTGTATTTATCCCAAAGAATGTTTTCGATCAAAGACGAAAGTGGGAGGTACAAAAAATGTGGATTTTGAGAAGGTGAAAGCGTTGAATCCTGATTTAATAATAGGAAATAAGGAGGAAAACGATCGGTCAAACATTGAGGAATTAGCTTCTATCGCACCTATTTGGATGAGTGACATTTCGAATTTAGCCGAAGCTCTAGAGATGATTCAAAAAGTGGGTGATTTGGTGGGTGAATCTACTAATTCGATGCAATTAATAGCAGATATCCGTTTTCAATTCGATGAACTCCGTGAATCCGTGAAAGTAAAACCTCTTGATGGTAAAACACCGTCCGTTCTCTATTTAATTTGGAAAAACCCTTATTTGTCTGCCGGGAAAAGTACGTTTATTGATGATATGATTTCAAAATGCGGGATGATCAATTATGTAAATAACGACAGATATCCTGAGGTGGTATTTGATGAAAATAGAGCTCCTGATATTGTTTATTTAAGTTCAGAACCCTATCCTTTTAAAGAGAAAGATATAGAAGAGATAAAGCAAATTTTCCCAAATGCTCAAGTGATTTTAGTCGATGGAGAGATGTTTTCTTGGTATGGATCAAGATTAATTCATTCACCAAAATATTTTATTGGATTGCTCTAACTCCAAACAAGAACTTTATCGCTTCGTTGATTGTTGAATGTCCTTTTTTTGTCACGATATTTCCTTTTAATTTTGCTTGATGGCGGCTTGTTTTACAAATGGAAATGTTAAATTTATCAAGTGCATTAAATAATTCAAACGACGAATGAAAAAGAGGAGTGATTTCTAAAAATGATACGATTATTCCTCCTCCTTCAATTTTTAATAAGGAAGATAAATTTCCTTTTGAAGAAAAAAGTTCATTCGATTTATTCTTAACTAAACGAAGGTTTTTAGTTTTTCCAATGGAAATTGTTGTCGCATTTATTTGCTTTATAAAATAGGTTTCTTGGGCTATTGTTAATTCATTATTTGTGTATATGGCACCTATTTTTTCAACGAATACCGACGTTTTCAAAAAGGTCGCAATGGAGAATGGACTCTTAAATTCGAGTAATAAATCAATTTCTGGTAGAGGATGCATTCCAGCATCATCTTTTTTGATTGTCATTCCTTGATAATTAAAAGCAATGGATTTTATTTTGGGCAATGAACAGTCGATATATTTTAGCAGGTTTGCTATACTATCTTGAAATTCTTCTGGGATTATCGAAGTGGAGAAGTGGAAATCTTTTTTGGAAGAATTTAAAAGTAGTTGAGATGGTGTAAAATTAGCTACTTGCTTGGTTGAAATTGAGAATACACCATCCAGTTCAATTCCTGATTTTAGCAGGTTTATTTCCAGATCTGATGTTGAAAAATAAGATGATTTACCAAAAACAGCGCCAGTCGTTTGTATTTGAAATACCGAATTTTTATTGACTACCAAGATGCTCTTCTTTTTGATTGAATTATTAAAAAATGAGATTAGTTCAGATCTTGATACCTCCGTATTTGAGTCATTTAAATAGCTTAGAATAAATCCAACATTATCGATTGTCTTTATGGCCTGATTTTCACCAAGCAGAGGTGTCATGTTTTCTTCAAAATGATTCCCATCTTGCAGATTGAATGAAATACCAATCATTTTCCCTTTTTTATAGGGAGTTGAAAAAATAAGAATATCTGAAAATAAATTTAAATCACTTCTCTTTATATCTCCTCCCTTCGTTTTTTTTTGTTGAAGAAATGCTTTGATTTTTTGAATGGTCTTCTCATCTTTCGCTTCAAATAAAACGGAGAATAAAGAACTCTTTATCAATTCATTACTATTTATTCTGAGAGCTACTTCAGCATCAGATGGAATGTAATTTAGGTTATTATTTTTTTCTTGTTCAAATGTGAATTTGGAAATAAAAAATAGGATCCACAAAAAAGATAACAATACTATTGAAGTTAGAACTTGTTTCAATTTGCTTTTATTTTTCATACTATAAAAGTAACTTTTTATCTTAAATATGTACATTTGCACTATGAGAAAATTTTTAAAATTTTTACTGAAATTGGCTGGTTGGAAGATAGATGAATATGTTCCTGCTGGCATTGAGAAATGTGTTGTGGTTATGGGGCCACATACTTCTAATTGGGATTTTATTATTGGACGTATAACGTTTGCTAATTATGGTGTAAATGCTAAGTTTTTAATAAAAAAGGAACTTTTCTTTTTCCCATTAGGAATCATCTTTAAAAAATTAGGTGGAATCCCTGTTGATAGAAAGACAAACAATAATATTACTGATTTTGCAGTGAAATTGTTTGAAGAGAATGAAAGTCTATATCTTGTTTTTACGCCTGAAGGAACTCGAAAATACAATGATCGCTGGAAAAAAGGGTTTTACTATATCGCTCAAAAAGCACAAGTCCCAATTTATATCGCTTATATAGATTATTCTACAAAAAGAGGAGGATTTGAAAGGATATTTGAGCCAACGGGTGATGTAGAAGCAGATATACTAGAAATAAAGAAAGTTCTATCCAAATACAAAGGGAGATTTCCTGAGCAAGGAATTAGGTAAAATGATAGCTAAGTATATTTATTTTTCTGCGTTTTTATTTGATATGGTTTTTTTTGTCAAATCCATAAGGACAATGTTTACATCCATTTTTACAGCAAAAACCTCGTTTCAATAAATATTTTTCAGTGAAAATTATATACCCTTCAGGACTAAGATAATATTCATCTTTTTCTAGTTTATCTTTTTTTGAAAAGCCTGACATGTCGTCGCTCATTGTCTTAGAATTGATAAAATTTCAAATTACTGACTGTAAATTTACTTATTTTTGCAGTCAATCGTCAAAAAAACATAAAGGAAACAATATTTCGCAATGCTATATTCAACTGAAAAATCAATTCTTCAAAAAATAGAAGGTGAATGTTTTGAAAAACGTAATATACGTCTTTATATCAAGCGGGATGATTTAATTGATAGCGAAGTTTCGGGTAATAAATGGCGAAAATTAAAGTTTAATATTGAACAAGTGAAAGCGCTAAAGAAAGAAGGTGTTCTTACTTTTGGTGGAGCTTTTTCAAATCATTTAATTGCTACCGCGTCCGCTTGTCATAAGGCAGGTATTCAATCTGTTGGTATTGTTCGAGGGAATGAATTAAATGAAAATTCGAATGAAACGCTGAGAAATTGCTCACAATTGGGAATGAAACTCAAATTTGTCACACGTGAAGAATACAGATTAAGATACGACAAAATGTATCAAAATGAATTATGTGTTGAATTTGAAAACCATTATGTCGTTCCAGAAGGAGGGGCAAATTTCTACGGAATGATTGGTTGTCAGGAAATTATAAAAGAAATTGACATTGATTATGATGTGCTTTTGGTTGCTCAGGGCACAAGCACTACAAGTTGCGGATTGTTATTAGGCTTGCCCGATGGAGTAAAATTGCACGTTGTTCCAGCGCTAAAAAGCTATAATTCGATTGAGTCTATGCGAGAATTGTTAAACTATTCCATTTTCGATGAAGAATTTACGGAAGAATTACTTCAAAAAGTAGTTGTACATGCTGATTATCATTTTGGTGGGTATGGAAATTATTCGATGGAATTACTTCATTTTATTCAAAAGTTTTACCGACAATTTCAGGTTCCTTTAGATCAAGTATACACTGGGAAAGCAATGTTTGCTTTATTTTCTGAAATGGAAAAAGGAAATTTAGATAATAAAACGATTGTATTTATTCATACAGGAGGAATTCAAGGAACAAAATTTATAGAATCAAAAGAAGGATTACGTTTATTTGAATTGAATTAAAAGTATTTTTTGCTGAGGTGTCAAATAAAGGTTGAATGTGCAACAAATAGTTGACCCTAAAATTCACCATTAAATTTCTTGTTGACGAAACAAAAGATACTTGTATATTTACGAATGTTTTTGAAAAAAATTATCGTATGTTAAAATCATATCTTTCTATCGTTTTTGTTTTCATAGGAATTTCGCTGTTTTCTCAGATCGTAAACACGGGAATGACAACTAATTATGATTCCTTGGAAACTGGAAAAATATCGATTGGTGGGTATGTGGATACGTATTATGGATTTGATTTTAGTCAACCGGAAAATTCCGAGAGGACCTATAGTGTTTCGTCTGCGCGGCATAATGAAATAAATGTAAATATTGCTTACATCGATATCAAATACTCAAATGATAAGATCAGAGGAAAAATAGTTCCTGGTTTTGGTACGTATATGAATACAAATTACATGGCAGAAAAAGGCTCTTTGAAAAATCTAATTGAGGCGAATGGGGGAGTTTGCTTATCTAAGAAAAGAAATGTTTGGGTTGATGCTGGGGTTATAGGGTCACCGTATACAAATGAAACGATGATATCAAAGGATCATCTGATGTATACAAGGAGTTTTGGTGTGGAATATTCTCCTTATTATTTGTCTGGGGCGAAGTTGTCCTATCCAATCAATAAAAAAATAAATTCATTCCTTTATATTATCAATGGCTGGCAAGAAATTTTTAACGTAAATAAATCGTTAGCATTTGGTTCTCAAATTGAATATCGTCCGAATAACAAAGTGCTAATAAATTGGGATACGTATATAGGAAATGAAAAATCTATTTCGTCGCCTAGTTTCAGAAATCGATATTTTTCGGATGTATATGTGATTTATAATAATGGAAAAAAAATATCATTTACAACTTGTGCCTATGTTGGTGTGCAAAATGTGCAAGATCCTCTGGGTCCTAAATCTACTAATTTGTGGTGGCAAGCAAATTTTACGGGCAGTTATGAATTGAAAAAAGACATCTCAATCTCAAGCAGAATAGAATATGTAAGTGATCCTAATTCAGTTCTTTTTCATCCTGTGACGTCAGCTATTGGTTTTTCCTCTTTCAGCGGAGGAGTTTGTTTGAATGTGAAAATTTCAAATCATGCCATGTTTCGTCTTGAAGACAGACTTTATTATTCAGAACAAAAGGTGTATTTAGACAAAAATATGAACGAATCAAACGCGAATAATTTGTTGATTGGAAGTTTAACGGTCTGGTTTTAATTGTTTACCTATGATTTTTAAAAAGTAAGTAATTTGATAATTTCTTTTGCTTCTTTCACGTCATGTACGCGTAAAATAGAAGCTCCATTTTGAAGTGCAATTGTGTTTAAAACAGTCGTCCCGTTGATGGCATCTTCAGGTTCAATTTCTAGCTTTTTATAGATCATCGCTTTTCGTGAAATACCTACTAACAATGGTTTTCCAAGAAGTTGAAATTGATCTAAGTGCAGAAGAAGCTCATAATTTTGTTCTATTGTTTTTCCAAAACCAAAACCTGGATCTAACACAATATCATAAATTCCATTTTCATGAAGAATCTTTATTTTTTTCGAAAAAAAAGCGGTTATCGTTTTAAATAAATTTTCGTAATGGGTGTTTTTTTGCATCGTTTGCGGTGTTCCCTGCATGTGCATCAAAATATAGGGACATTTGTAATGCGTAATTACATTCAGTAGCAAGGGGTCTATTTCCCAAGCACTTATATCGTTGATCATGTCAATTCCATTTTCTAAACCAATTCTTGCAACTTCAGAACGGAAGGTATCGAGTGACAAAGGGATGTTTCCAAATTCAGTTTTAATAGATTGAAGAGGAGCTAGAATGCGATGTATTTCTTCATCAACTGATATTTCAGAAGCTCCCGGTCTGCTCGAATAACCTCCTAAATCGATAATATCAACTCCTTCGAGTAAGAATTTTTCTACTTTTGTTAAAATAGATTTTTCGCTTGTTAGCCTACTTCCCGCAAAGAAAGAATCTGGAGTACTGTTTACTATACCCATTACTTTAGGTTTAGAAAGGTCAAATAAATTATCCTTCAAACGAAGGTGTTTATTTGCGGGAAAATATGTATCTTCAACCCTTAATTTGTGCATACTTAAATAAATGAGTCAAACTTCTTTAGAATATACAAATATAATCAATGTTTGTCGAGAAATTTTCTCCAATAAAACAAAAGATTATGGAACGGCTTGGCGTATCCTGCGTCCAAGTTCTTTGACCGATCAAATTTTCATCAAAGCCCAGCGTATACGTACGATTCAGGAGACAGGAGTGAATAGGGTGGGTGAAAGTATTGATACTGAATTTATCGCAATTGTTAATTATTGCCTCATGGCAATTATTCAAGTTCGTGAAAAAGATCTGGATGAAGTAGAAATTAATCCGGATTTAGCTATTTCGTTATATGATACATATTCTACAGAAGCTTTTGATTTGATGATGAAAAAAAATCACGATTATGGAGAGGCATGGAGAGATATGCGTGTTAGTTCATTGACAGATTTAATCTTGATGAAGATTTTACGAGTGAAACAAATTGAAGATAATAACGGTTTAACTTTAATTAGTGAAGGAATTGATGCAAATTACTTTGATATGCTTAATTATTCCGTTTTTGCATTGATCCATTTAAAAAATTAAACGTATGAGTCAACCAATTACTTTTGAAGGTCGTTCATTTTTTTTTAATTTACTATTTGTAGTAGTTAACTTAATGGGATTATCGCTTGTTGTAATGGGCTTCCATGATAATTTTGAGGATTATAAAATAGTATTGATTTGTTCAGGTGCGGCTGTTATTTTGATAACTTCATTTTTACTTCTGATTTTTCAAGGACGTCTTTTGATGGCAGGTTTTTCAAGGATTATTGTAGGTAGTTTATGTATTGTTTCAGGTTTAGTAAAAGCGAATGATCCAATCGGATTTTCCTACAAATTAGAAGAATATTTTGAGGACGGGGCACTTGCTTATAGAATCAAAGAGATGTTTGGAATGCCAGCTTTTTCTCTAGAGTTTTTGATAGATTTTGCTCTTGTTTTAAGTGTGATTATTTGTGTCATTGAGATTGTTTTAGGTGTTCTTTTAATCATCGGTGGTAAGATTAAAATAGTGACTTATTTTACTCTGTTCATGATGCTGTTCTTTACTTTTTTGACGTGGCATACAGCTAATTGTGATGCGGGTAAAAAGTTTGTCGACAGAGATACGTATTCCATGTCAGATCCAATGGCTATTTTGAAAATTGAGGAGCTGAAAGTAAATAAAGAAGTAACCATTCATTCTAAAACAGCCGACTATTTGGTTGTTGATGAGTTAAAGTCACCACAATGCGTTTCTGATTGTGGTTGCTTTGGTGACGCGTTAAAAGGTTCAGTTGGTCGATCGTTAACACCGAAAGAATCGCTGTGGAAGGATCTTATTTTGTTGTATCTCGTTATTTGGATTTTTGTCACCCAATGGATTATTTTACCCAATACCCGCAAGCAAAATTTAATTTCAGTAATTTCAGCACTTGTAATAATTTCTTTTTTCTCTTGGGTTTTTGGATGGTTCTTTCCTGTCTTTTTTGGTATTTTGGTTTTGTTAGGAGCTTTGTGGATTGTCAGGGCAGGAGGAAAATTATTTGGTAATTATTTTGGGTCGGTTATAATTGTTACGATCATTAGCTGCTGTTTTATAACTTATGTTTTATTGAATGAACCAGTAAAAGATTACCGACCATTTGCTGTTGGAAGTAATTTGTATACTAATATGCACAATGGTAAAGTGGGAATATTTGAAAGTATTCTTGTGTATAAAAATAAAAAGTCGGGTAAAATTGTAGAATTTTCAACTGATTCTAAAGAATTTAAAGGGATAAAGGATTGGGATAATTGGAAGTTTATTCGAATATCCACAAAGATAATTCGGGATACTCAACTTCCTTCTATTAATGATTTTGATCCGATTATTGGTCTTTCTGAAATAGGAAAAGAAGAATTGAAGATGAAATTTATCCAAAATGAACTAAAAAATACAACAATACGTAGCCTGAAAATGATGGATATTGCAAATCAATCCACATTTGATATCTCTATTGAAGAATACGATCTGACCGATTATCCGTTAGAAAATTATAGCATTCAAGATACGGTTGAAATAGAAAATTCTGCTGTTTCAGATATTAGTATAAAGGATTTTATTATTAAAAGTCCACAGATTATGATTGTTTTTTCTAAAAGTTTAAAAACAGCAAATTTTAATGAAATTGCGAAATTTAAATCGATTCAGATGAATTGTGAGAAAAAAGGTATTCCTTTTATAATCGTTTGCTCTGCCATTAGAAGTGATATTAATGAATTCAGGACTAAATATTCATTCAATGTGCCTGTTTTTGTGAATGATGAAAAAACAATAAAGGCGGTTTCGAGATCCAATCCTTCTTTATTAGTGCTCAAGCATGGAGTGGTAAAAGGTAAGTATCCTCATAGATCTTTACCAAGTTTTAGTTGGTTGAATGAAAATATTTTATTAAAAAAATGAGAAAAAAAATAGTTGCCGGTAATTGGAAAATGAATCTATTATGTGAGGAAGTGAATGTTCTTTTTGATAAAATTTCCGATCAATTATCAGGTTCTGAAGAACCACTAGTACTGGTTTTTCCTCCGTCTATTTTTTTACGTGAATTATCAAAAAAATCGAGTAAAACTGTTGCAATTGGAGCTCAAAATTTTTATCCGAAAGAAAAAGGTGCTTTTACAGGTGAAATATCCGTTACTCAAGTGCAAGATTGCGGTGCAACTCATGTTTTGATTGGCCATTCTGAAAGACGTGCGTATTTTCAAGAAACGGATAGTTTTTTAAAGGAAAAAGTAGGAAGTGCACTTGCCTATAAGTTGGGTATTGTATTTTGTTGTGGAGAGCCGTTGGAGATTCGTGAAAAAAATCAGGAAATGGAGTATGTGAAAAAGCAATTAGAAAATAGCCTTTTTCATTTAAGCGTTGCAGATATATCAAAATGTGTTATTGCTTACGAACCTGTTTGGGCTATTGGAACTGGTAAAACAGCCTCAATTGAGCAAGCAGAGGAGATGCATTTCGCTATTCGATCATGGCTAAGTGAAAAATATGGTCATCAGGTAGCGGATTCAATTTCAATATTATACGGAGGAAGTTGCACAGCTACGAATGCAAAAGAACTTTTTTCTTGCCCAAATGTAGATGGTGGTTTAATCGGAGGTGCTGCTTTAGATTCGGATGCATTTCTACAAATTATACATTCATATTAATGGATTATTTAGAATTAACGATATCAATTATGCCCCGAAATCCTTGGGCTGAAATCTTAACAGCTGAATTGGCGGACTTGGGGTTTGAAAGTTTTGTAGATACGGAAGATGGAATTCAAGCATATGGATTATTGAAAAATATTGAATTAGATACTGTTGTTAAAAATTCTATTCTTTCTTATGAAAATGAAGGTGTGCATTTTGAATTTACGCAAAAAGTAATACCGCATCAGAATTGGAATGCAGTATGGGAATCTGATTTTCATCCTGTTGAAGTGGAGAAGTATTTAACAATTATTGCCCCTTTTCATTCAAAAGAAAATTTAAAAGGTATGATTGTTGAGATTCAGCCTCAAATGTCTTTTGGAACAGGTCATCATCAAACTACTTGGTTAATGTCTAAAGCTTTGTTCGAATTAGACAGAATGCCTGAATCTGTGTTAGACATGGGTACAGGAACGGGTGTTTTAGCAATAATTGCTGAAAAATTAGGAGCGAAGGCTTTAGTTGGAATTGATATTGAAGATTGGACGGTTATTAATGCAAGAGAAAATATAGAAAGAAATGCATGTAAATCGATCGAAATTATGTGTGGTGATGTCGATTTAATTGAGGGTAGAAAATTTGGACTTATCATTGCTAATATTAATAAAAATGTATTAAAATCTCATATTGAATCATATAGCAGAGCCCTGGAATTTGGAGGAATACTTCTTCTGAGTGGTTTTTTTGATTCGGATGTTGATGAACTTATTACTTTTTCAAATGCGCACGATTTAAAAATGAATAAGATTTATTCGAAAGAAAGTTGGGCGGGGATACAACTTATTAAAGAAGAAAATTAATTTAACACCAACAGCTATGTTAAAAAAGATACTTTTAATTTTTGGGTTTATTTTAACCAGTTATTTTTCTATTAGTCAGTCATATACTGAAGATAAAGGTGATTTCGTTAAGGCTTTTCACAAGGCGCTAAATGAATATGGTAAAGGAGAATTCTCTGATTTTGCTAAAAAAGATTTACCTGCAATGCTTCTTGAGACAACGCAATTTCCCGCCAATTATTTTAAAAAAATGGTGGAGACATGCAATTTAATGGAGTCTAAAAGAATGTCGCCTTACCCAGAAATTTATAACTATGTTTTTTCAGTGTATTCTTTTGTCAAAGGAAAGCAAAGTTCTGCTAGTTATGATATTTGGCATGCTGCTGTAGATAAAATGCTGGCATCTAAAAGCAATCAGAAATTTGAGGAATTTGTCGGCTTCTCATCTTTGTTCTTTTCAAAACAGATAATAAGTGATAATGCAAACTTTGATTGGTATTATGTAGGTGGTACATTTTCTTTTGAATATACTGATAAACCCTTATTTAAGTGTGTCAATGGAACGCTAGCTTGCCGTGTCATTAACAATGACCAGGAAACAATGAAAAAATTTAAATTTGTGGATAGTTTGGTGATTTCAAATACTTCTGGTAGCTATGATCCGATGGCAAAAAAATGGATTGGGAGCGGTGGATCATTAGATTGGGAAAAAGTAGGGCTTTCTAAAAAACAAACATCAGCGATTCTGACTAAATATGAAATTTCAACTAGGGTTTCAAATTTTTCATGTGATTCGGTTACTCTCACAACTCCGTATTTTACGAAACCAATCAAAGGTAGGATAGCCGATCGTGCTTTTAAAATAAATAGAGAAGAGGATAAAATATACCCTCAATTTACGTCATACGAAAGAAGACTTTCTATCAAAAAAATAAAAGCGGATATTGATTACGAGGGTGGTTTCTCTCTTCAAGGAGCTAATTTTGTGGGTGTTGGATATCCAAAGGAACCAGCGAAAATGATTGTCAATAGGGGAGGAAAGGCCTTTTTAACCGCTACGTCGCAAGAATTTATCATCAGTCGAGTAGCAATACATGGCTTTAATACGGCCATTAAATTGATGCTGAACGATAATCATGATTCAATTATTCATCCTGGTCTCGATTTTAAATACATAATGGAGAAAAAGATGGTCGAAATGGCTAGAACAAAGTCGGGTAATGGTCAAGCTCCTTTTCATAATACGTATCACAAGGTGGATATGTATATGCCAAAATTAGCTTGGCAGACGGAATCCACAGACCTAGTAATCACCTACGAAATTGGTACGAGTCAAGAGCAAAAAATTGCCACTTTTGAATCTGAGAATTTCTTCGATGGACGTTTATTTGATAAACTACAAGGTATGGAACCAATTCATCCCTTGGTGGCAATTTCAAATTACTGTTATAAAAATGACGAATATATTTTATCAGATGGTAAAGTCGCTACCGCTTTAAGTAAGACGCTTGAACAGGTAAAACCCTTGTTATTAGAACTTGCTAATTATGGTTTTATCACCTACGATACAGATTCTAAAATGATTACCATCAATAGTAAACTGACCAATTTTGTGCAAGCTAAATCAGGTAAAAAAGATTTTGATAATTTAATTTTCATATGTGATTTACGTCCGAAAGAATTAACGGAAACGCCCGAACAAATTGCGAAAGATGAAAATCTGCGCTTTGTGCAACTTGAATACAAAAAAAATAATGAGGTGAGGCGGAATATGCCCGAATTTGGAAAACTAAGTTTAAGTTCACTGGAACTAAATATCAAAGCGATCGACTTCATTAATATTTCTAGTGCTCAAAATACTTTTGTTGTTCCGACCGACAAAGAAGTTATTTTGAAAAAAGACAGAAACTTTGATTTTATCGGATGGATAAGTGCTGGGAAAATGGAATTAAATGTCTTGGCTTCTTCATTTAATTATAAGGAATTTAAATTTACGATTCAAAAAACACATAAATCACTGTTTAGAGTTAAACCTCTGAGACCGGAAGATGGTAATAGGCCTATTGCTATGATGAGCAGTTTGAATGGAATTACCGGAGAGTTGTTTATTGACAATCCGACCAATCGATCTGGAATTAATCCTAAAATTACAGATTATCCGCAGTTAAAAGTTTCAAAACCTTCTTATGTATATTATAATTCTCTTGCAATTTACAATGGGACCTATGATAGTAGCCGATTTTACTATACGGTAGATCCATTTTTTATTGATAGTTTGGATAACTTTGAAGAGAAATCATTTCGAGTGATTGGAGAATTTACTTCTGCCGGAATTTTCCCAAAATTTAGAGAAAACTTAACGATTATGCCTGATTATTCTTTCGGGTTTTCAGCGAAAGCACCAGCGGGTGGGCATGATTTTTATGGAACAAGTTCTAAATATGAAAATAAAATCATTTTATCGAATAATGGTTTAGAAGGAGCAGGAACAATTAATTATGTGCATTCAAGTTCTGTTTCTAAAGGTTTTACATTTTTTCCAGATTCAACAATCGGTCTAGCTGTTTTTACAAATAAACCTATAGAAGTTGGTGTTCAATTTCCGGACGTTACGTGCGAAAATGCCAACATTACGTACGTCCCAAAAAAGAATTTATTGAAAGCTGCTTCGACAAATAAATTTGATTTATTATTTTTCAATAAAGAAGCGAAACTGAGGGGTACTGCCATCGTAAGAGCAGAAGGAATGAGAGGTTTTGGTTTAATGAATGTCAAAAATGCAACCATGCTATCGGATGATTATGAATTTAAAAGATGGGATATTGATGCAGATACAACAGGCTTTACTTTAAAAAATCAATATTTAGTAGAAGGCGAGGAACCAATTGCGTTAAAGACAGATAATGTTCAAGGACATGTGTCATTTTTAGATAGAAAAGGGGAATTTAAGTCAAATAACGGGGAGGCTCGACTCGACTTTCCAATTAATCAATATTTCTGTACCATGGATAAATTCACCTGGTTTATGGATTTAGAATCGATTGAAGTTGAAGCGAAAGGAGGCGAAGATGCAGTGGCAAACGCAGATCTAGATTTACTTGGACCTAACTTTTTCTCCGCTCACCCGGATCAAGATTCTTTGCAATTTAGGGCTCCAAAAGCGGCGTTCAACTTAAAAGAAAAAGCAATTTATTGTTCTAAGGTGTTTTATTTAGATGTTGCTGATGCACGTATTTATCCAGATAGTGCGAAAGTTGTTATACGGAAAAAAGCAAAAATGGATCCTTTCCTAGATGCGAAAGTTGTTGCCAATTATATAACTAAATATCATAAGTTCTTGCACTGTGAAATTCAAGTGTCTGCGCGAAGAAAATATGCGGGAAAAGGAGTCTATCCTTATTATGATAAAGATAGTTTGAAAACGGACTTTATAATGAATAGAATATTTCTCGATTCAACGGGGCAAACAGTTGCAGAAGGGAAAATTGGAAAGGATGCCAATTTCTATTTGAGCAAGCAATTTGATTATTATGGGGATGTTTCCGTAATTGCTTCTTTACCTACTATTATTTTTAAAGGTTCTACAAGAATGAATCATAATTGTGCCAAATTCCCGCGATCTTGGATTGCTTTGAGTGCTAATATTGATCCAGCAAATATTCAAATACCAATAGATGCGGGGATGAAAAACATTGAAGGGAAAAGTGTAATGGCTGGTTTAGCTTGGAGAGATTCAAAAGTTTTAGATAGTATTCGCTTGTATCCAGCATTTCTGTCTCCTTTGCAAAATGATCTAGACCCAGTGGTCATGAAAGCTACGGGTTTACTTCAATACAATGTGGATGCGAAAGAATTTCAAATTGGTTCAGTGGATAAATTACTTAATAGAGGCGAGAAAGGAAATTTTATTTCTTTGCACACGGAATCTTGCATAATGGATGGTAATGGTATGATTAATTTGGGAATGAATTATGGTGATGTAAATGTAAATTCTGTTGGTATTGTCAATTATGACCCTAAAAAAGGAGAAACTACGATGAATCTTACCGCTAAATTTAATATGCCAATGGATAAAGGTTTGATGCAAGATTTAGCAGTAAAAATGGCAGCTGTTGAGGATTTAAAACCATTGGATTTTAATTCAAGTACTCTGGAGCAAGCTGTTTTAGAATGGTCGGGTAGGGAAGAAGCAGATAAGATGAAAGCGGACTATACAATTAATGGAGAGCTTAAATATCCTAAGGGGCTGGAGTCTGCGTTAACAATTACAGGATTAAAAATTAAATCATTCGATATTAAAACAATGCAAGAAAGAGGATTTATTACAACTTCAGAAACGGCTTCCATTGTCTGTATGTATGGTAAACCTGTATTTAAAACGGTTCCGTTTAAAGCATTCTTTTTACAATCCTACTCATTGTCTGAAACAGCAGGTGATAAATTCGGACTGCAGATTAATATTCCTACGTTGGATTACTATTTTGATTATTCAATGGAAGCGAAAGATGGAACGATGCGAATTATTTCAGGTGATCCTGATTTTGTGACAGCAGTGAATGCAATAAAAGAAGAGAAGAGAAAGATTAAGAATTTTAAATACGCAATAGAGACAGGAAGTATTTATTTAAGTAAGTTTTTACGTTATTTTGGACTTTAATGTATATGAATTTAATAATATTTGGTAGTATAGCTTACTTATTAGGATCAATTCCTTCTGCTGTGTGGATAGGGAAAACATGGTATGGTATCGATGTGCGAGAGCATGGGAGTAATAATTCAGGTGCAACGAATACTTTTCGCGTACTTGGTAAAAATGCAGGAATTACAGTGTTAATTATTGATATATTTAAAGGCTTTTTGGCAGTATACCTTCCAGTTCTTATTTATTTTGGATCTGAAACTAGTATGGAAGAGGAACTAATTCATATTCAGATTATTGCAGCGATTACAGCAGTGCTAGGACATGTTTTCCCTATTTTGGCAGGTTTTAAAGGGGGTAAAGGAGTAGCTACATCATTAGGCATAATTATAGGAATTCACCCGCCTACTGCTTTCGTTTGTTTAACCTTATTTTTAATTGTATTTTTGACCACGAAATTTGTCTCTTTTGGAGCCATTTGTTCTTCAATCGCTTTCCCAATAGTATTGGTTTTTATTTTTAAGACGACCGATTTATATTTAATTTTATTTAGTATTTTTCTTTCATTTGCAGTTATTTTTGCCCATCGCAAGAATATTACTAGATTGATAAAGGGGAAGGAAAATAAAATGAATTTATTTAACAAATGATATTTTTTTACACAAAATTATAAATGATTTTAAAATCTATATATCTGCTGGTATTAGTTGTTTTTTCAACTACGTTTTCTTTCTCACAAGAAACGATTGAAGAAGTGAAATCAACTGCTGATAAACTGTTTGAAGATGAGAAATATTTGGAGGCAACTCCCTATTATTTAAGACTTCTAGCCATTGAACCAAGAAATCATAATTATAATTTTCGATATGGAACATGCTTGCTGTACAATACGAGCAAAGGGCAGGATGTTTTCAAATATTTGAATTATGCAGTTACAAATGAGGCTGTTGAAGTTGAAGCATACTACTTTTTGGCGAAGGCATTTCATTTGAATTATCAATTCAATGATGCTATCAAATATTACAAAATATATCAAACCAAGGCGGCCGAGAATGCAAAGCAAGTATTGGACGTAAAGCGTCAAATTGAAATGTGTGAAAATGGTAAACGATTAATTACCACTATCACAGAAATGGTTGTCATCGATAAAAAGGAAATTGAAGTTGAAAAATTTTTTCGAATCTATGATTTAAGTAATATTGGGGGTAATTTATTGGTTACTGCAGAATTTCAAACGAAAATTGATGAGAAAAAAGCACATATTCCTTTGATTCATTTCCCGGAAAATCCAACTGTTATTTATTATTCAAGTTATGGTGATAATGGAAAAACGGGCAAAGATATTTATGTCAGGAGAAGATTGCCAACTGGAGGTTGGGGCGTTCCTCAGGCAATACAAGGGGGGGTTAATACAAATTTTGATGAGGATTATCCATATATGCATCCAGATGGTAATTATTTGTATTTCAGTTCAAAAGGGCATAATTCTATGGGTGGATTTGATGTTTTTCGGTGTAAGTACGATGCGGAAACAGATGTTTTTGGGATGGCTGAAAATATAGATTATGCCGTTTCCTCGCCAGATGACGATTTATTTTATGTCGTTGATTCTTTAAATAAAAATGCCTACTTCGCTTCAGGACGTCAAAGTGAGGAAGGGAAATTATTTGTATATAAAGTAAGGGTTGACCGTGTGCCATTAAACATGTCTGTTGTCAAAGGTCAATTTTCTTCTACGATTAATGCAGCACAAAAGAATGTGTTTGTCGATGTAAAAGATTACGCCACAGGTGAGTTTATTGGTAATTTCAATTCAAATGACAAAGGAGTGTACCTTATTACATTTCCAAAAGGTGGAAAATATGAGTTTACTATAAAGGTCGGGGATAGTCCTCAGGAATATAAATATATAGCTTCCATTCCCTTTTTGAAAGAATTTAAACCTTTAAAACAAAAGATTATTCATGCCATGGATGGTGATCGTGAAAATGTGAAAGTCATTGATTTATTTGATGAACAAATGGAAGATCCGCAAGCAGTTTTTGCTCAGGTTTTAAAATTAAAAGCAGTTTTAGCTCCTAATATCAGTCAGGAAGAAATAGCGTTATTGGATAAAGATTTAAAGTCGAAGCAAGTCTTGGAAGAGCTTGGGATTGGGAAATTGTCGCTTGTTGAGGTAGGATATTTATTAGATGAAGAAGTGAAAGATGCTGAAAAAGCACAAGGCGGAACAGCAGAAATTGAAAACAAAGTAAATACGCAGATAATAGGCAATAGTAAAGAGATAAATCGCTTGGATTTAGTGATTAAAAGTAAATTGGATAAAGCGAATGTTGCTGATAGTGATAAGAAAAAATATAAACTACTGAAGGAAGCTGATAGAGCTTTAAAGTTACAAGAAGATCTGAAATTATTAAATGAAGTTAGTCTGAAATATGCAGATTCGATCTCAAAAATTCCTGTTACTGGTTCAGAGGCTAAAACAGCTGAAGTAAAAAAGTTTGCGCAGCATTTTAATGAACTTCTAAAGGATAATAAACAAAAAGAAGCATACGCCTATTTATATGACAACAAAATAGCTATTAAGAATATTATAGAGGTGAAGGCACCTGATCCGCTGCAAGATATGATTGATCGTGGACTAATTTTAGATAATGAAATCAATCGTTTGCAGCCTAAGGATGATCAATATGCTCGCGACATTAAAAAAATAGAACTAGACATAGCAACACTTGAGCAATCAAAAGTTACGGCGAAAAACAAGGATTTATCTGATATTCAAGCAGCTATAAAGTCCAAAATGAATGAAAAAAACATGATTACCGAAGAAAGAAATTTCAATGGTGTTGGTTTAAATGACAAAATAACGGAAAGAAGTTCTTTAAGAAAACGAATCGATATTTTGGCAGAAATTTATGATATCAAAGCAGATAAAATAATTTCTAAAGAGG
Organism: Chryseobacterium gleum; assembly: GCA_945888595.1. GTDB lineage: Bacteria > Bacteroidota > Bacteroidia > Flavobacteriales_D > Crocinitomicaceae > CAIUKX01. The sequence goes on from CAMDAO010000003.1 coordinate 19,107, forward strand.
AACTTACGAGTGCTCTAGCTTCTTCTAAAGCGACTAATTCAGCTGCGATTAGAAAAGAACTTGGCGAAGAAATTACTTCTTTACTTTTAAAAAGTCCTGATATTAAAGAAATTGATTATTCAGAAATGGAAGGCGAATTAGGTTCCGTGGTTACAAAATCTAGAACTCAGTCAGACAAAATAAAAACAGATCCAAGTTTAACTGCAGAACAAAAGGCTACAAAATTAAATGCCGTTAACGCAGAACTTTTAACAACGATCAATAAGGAAGTGAGCATTGCTAAAAGAGCGGTTGAAAAAAATCCAACGGATCCCAATTTGAAAGCAAAATTAGATGCTTTGCAATTCTCAAAATCATTGGTTGCTGCATCACTTGATATTCCTTCGGATGAAGTGGATGCGGAAGTTGTGACTTCAACTGTATCAAATGGTTCCTCGACAAACCCAACTTCGACATCTGTCGCTGTAAATTCTGAAAAACCAACAAATGGCACCACAAGTTCTGAAGGAAGCTTGAAGCCACCTATCGTAACAGATTCTCCAAAAACAGAAGTCACTAAAAACACAGAAGTATCTGCAACAGTGCCTTCAACAGAAAGTAAGTCTGGATCAACATCTGCCGCAACTGTTCCAAAAGTAAGTGCAAAAGGAGGAGAAGTCGCGAGTTCACAATCTGCTTCAACCACGAAATCATCTGCCTCTGATGTAAATAAAAACAATGAAGATCTGAAAGCGTCACAAGCAGAAACCAATTCGGCGTCTCGCGAAAATGAAACTGCCAAAGCAACAAATTCAAGTCCATTGACAGTAAAAGAAAAGGAATTACTAGTAGAGACTGTAAATCCATCGTATAATGAGAAAGTCGAAAAAATAAGCTCGAATTTATCACTATCTGCTGTTGAAAAATTAAAACAATTACAGGATGCGGATAATGAATTATTATCTGGAATAGAAGTGTCTATTAGTAAAACTGAATCTGAACTAAAGAAAGCACCTTCAGATAGTGCTTTAAAAGACAAATTGACTGATTTTAAAGCTGTTCAATCCGACTTAACTGCCGCTATTTCCAAACGAGAAAAAGAAATAGGAACGAATGGTATTTCAAACTCTACAAATCCAATCTCAGCAAAAGAAAAAGAAACACTGGTTGAATCTGTAAACTCTTCATATAACGAACAAGTTACGGTAATTAATACGAGTGGATCACTGTCAGAAACGGATAAATTAAATCAACTGCAGGCATTAGATAAGGGATTATTAACAGCTGTGACAAGTCAATTAACAAATACAGAATTGGCAGTGAAAAATAGTCCTACGGATCCCGTTTTAGCTAAAAAAGCAGCAGATTTAAAAACAGTACAATCGGATCTTAAATCTGCAATTTCAGCTCGTGATCGCGTTATTTCAACGGTAGGTCAACCGTATACTCAAAAAGCAAAAACGGAGATAATTGATGGCTTATCACCCATGTATATTGTTAAAGTGGCTGATATTAATAAAAATACAACTATTTCAGAACCTGAAAAATTAGCACAATTACAAAAAGCGGACAAAGAATTACTTATTTCTGTGAATAAGGAGATTTCTGCACTTGAAAATAATGTTAAAAATAATGCAGATCCACAATTAATAAAGGAATTAGGGGATTATAAATCTTTGAAAAACGAATTGGAATCTGCCATTTCAACAAGAGAAAACACCATTGTAGCTGCAACTGGTCAGCCTGGGAAAGGTGAGGAACTAACATCTCAAAATAGAGTTCAGAACACGACCGGTACTTCAACAGAACCTGCTAATACTAGTGCTAATAAAGCGCCAGTTAAGAATGATGAAAAAATCAATACTGTAACACAGAATGATCCAGCAGTGAATCAGAAAGAAAGTAATTTAACATCTCAAAATTCAGTTAAGCAAACGACAAGTACTTCAGCAGAATCGCCTAATAATACTAGTAATAAAGCGCCAATTAAAAATGATGAAAAATCAAATTTAATTGAATCTGTTAATTCCAGTTATAATGAAGAAGTAGCGAAGGTAAATGCAAATAATTCACTCACTAGTAATGAAAAATTAAATCAAATTCAATTATTAGATCGCTCTTTAATTGAGTCTATTACCAAAGAATTAAAAACGACGTCAGATACTAAAAAGAAAGAAAATTTAGCCTCTTTAAAAAAGGAATTGGAAGGAAATATTACAGCGCGAGAATTGGTAATTGCTGCTAATTTTAAACCAGTCGACAAAGCTGTGAAGGCAAATGTAATTAAGTCAATTGATTCCAAATACGATAAAAAAGTAGAAGCAATTAATACGAATGCGGACTTATCTATTTCAGAAAAACTTACGCAATTACATGAATTAGACTTTGAAGTTATTTCAAAGATTAAGCAAGAAATATCAGAAGTTACGGCAGATTTGGCTAAAAAACCCACGGATGCACTTTTAATAAAAAAGATAGAAGATTTGAAAGCTGTTCAAGCTGATTTGGAGCATGAATTAGCCAATCGAGAATCTGTAATTGCTGCTACTACTACTATTGTTGATGAGAAAGCAAAGGCCGAGTTAATTGAATCAGTCAGTTCTCAATACAATGAAAAAGTTCAAGTATTAAAAAATAATGAATATTTGTTGGATTCTGAAAAACAAGCAGAATATCAAAAAATAGATCAACAGCTTCTTCAGTCCATTGAAAAGGAAATTGTTTCTCTGGAAGGAGAGATGACTTCGAACCCTTCAAATTCTCAATCAAAAAGAAAACTGGAAGGGTTGAAAATAGTAAAATCCGACTTGCAGAAATCAATATCGGTTAGAGAAAAGAGTTTAGCTCCTGAGTCAGCATTAAGTAATCCACTTGCTGCAAACGCGGGGCTAATTGAAACGATTAGTAAAGGATATACTGAGAAATTAACGCTTATTAATGAAGATGCTTTTATTTCTCACACCGATAAACTTATTCAATTTGAAAAATTAGACAAAGAACTCCAATTAGTATTAAACAAAGAAGTTACTAAAAGTATTTCTGCCGCTAAAAAGAAACCGAATGATCCAGAGCTACAAAAAAGGAAAAATGATTTAATAGCCCTCAAAAAGATTCTAGATGAGGTAGTTAATGAAGCGCCGCAACAGATTTTAAATTCGCTCGCCGCTTCTGTTACGGATCAGCAAAAAAACACGTTGATTTCAGATGTGAAACCAGGGCATGAAGGCAAAACACAAGGAATCAAGAATTCTTCAAAAGAGCCAATTAAAATTATTGAAGAATTAATTATTGAGGAGAAAGCTTTAATTTCTAAACTAGAAGCGGAAGAAAAAATAAATCAAGTTAATCTAAAGAAAGAGCCAAAGAACGAGGATTTAAAAAGAAAGTCTACTGTTATTACAGTTGCAATAGAGGAAAGCGAACTTAGAATCAGCGCGTTAAATAGTGGTGCTGTTACTTTAACGATAAGTGATATTAATCAAAAAGCACTCGTATCCAAAGTTGACCCAACTTTTGAATCGGATGTGAAAACACTTTTTGAATCTAACTCTCCTACGAAATCAAATGATTTAGCAAGTAGAGAAGATAAATTACAGGAAAAAATTCTAAGTCAAATATCCGCAAATAATGAAGAAATCGCTAACAATTATACAGTAGAATTAGCGGCTGAAAATCAGATTTTAAATCAAAAATTGATTGAAAGTAAAGCAAGAAAAGAAAAATACAAAACGGGAGGAACAGATGTGTCTGTAAATAAGTCAGGTTCTGTTGCTACTGAAAAAGTGAATGAAGTAAGAAATGATCTTTTGGTTGACGATGCTGCGGAAGTAAGTAAGAATTATACTAAAATTGATGAATTACACGCTCAAGAAGAGATTTTAACAGGGTACAAAGATACATTAAAATCGCGCTTGGACAAAGTGAATCAATCGTTGCTCATTGAAAAAAATGAGCCAACCTTAGTAGAACAAAAAGAATCTTATACATCAGAATTGACCATCGTTGATTCTAAATTGAAACAAGTTACAAAAGCAATCTCAAGTATTGAAGAGTCAGCTCCTGTAGTGATGAATCCTGAATTGAAAAAACTAATAGATCATGAAGGAGAGATTAAAGAACAATTGGCAAAAACAGATTTATCTAAAAAAGAGCGCGCCTCGTTCGAAAAGGAATTGATCAAAGTCCAAAAAGAAAAGAGTGTAGTTGAAAATAAACTAATTACAGAAAATATTACTACGCGTAAAGTTGATAATCAAGCTCAGAGTGCCCAGTTAACAAATCTAGCAGCAACATCAGATGCGGCGAAATTAAATGCTGATTTAGCAACTTCTCAAAATAAGCGTCTGACGGCAGAAACAGACGTCTTAATTGCTCAAGCTGAAAAAACAAAAGATCCCTTAGAAAAAAATAAATTATTGAATCAAGCAATTGTTAAACAAGTAAAAGCAGATAATGCTGTTCAGAATGCGCTGAAAGAAAATGCAACCTTACTTGCTATAAAATCAAAAGTTGAAACATTAGATTCGAAGGAACAATTAGAACAAAAGAAAGTTGGCTTAGAGCAAGAACTAACTGATTTAACAGCAGAAGAGAATCAATTGAACGTAGATATTTCAGCAGTTAAACCCGCTAAAGCTGCCGACTTGCAAAAAAAGAAAGAGGGGTTAGTCTATGAAAAAACGTTAATCACAAAAGAACTAGAATTGGTTACGAAACAGATTGACAACACCGTTCCAGTCCCAACAACTATTAGTTCAACTGCTATAGAACAGATTATTTCAACAAATGAAGAAAAAAGCCTAATTGCCTCTAAAGAATATTTAGAATATGCTATAAATGCAAAAGCGGCTATTCGAGTTGAGGGAGAAATTAAGGAATCTGAGGCAACGTTGACAGAAAAAAGACAAATTGCAAAGGACTTAATAGGTAAGTCATTAGATAAAAAGAATGCTGTTTTACCTACCGATATTGCTCAAGCCGTAGAAAATGTCAAAATAGTTGAAGATGAAATCTCTACGTTGAAACAAGAATTGGCTGAAAAACAAAAAAATGCAAGTACTGTGTTTGGGGGTATCCCTGATAAAAAGGGCAAACTGGAAAATCTTTTGAAAAGGGAAATCGAACCTAGCTACAATAAAGATTTAGCGGAAGCAGAGGCGAAAAGAATGGAAGCAGAAGGGTTGACGATCGAAGCTAAAAAGGCAGAAGGTATTGAGATTGTTCCTGTTTTGACACCAATTAATATTTATTCCTCCACAAATCCAATTCCAGTGGATGTAAAGAATGGTTCAGGTCTGCTTTATAGAATTCAGGTGGGAGCATTTTCTAAACCGATCGCACAAGATATGTACAAATCATTTACTCCAGTGTCTGGGGAAAAACTGAGTAGCGGAGTGACACGATATATGGCGGGTTATTTTAATAAAAATGTAATTGCAGAAGAAGCACATACACAAGTGAAAGCGTTAGGCTATATGGATGCATTTATTGTAGCGTATTGCGATGATAAACGAATTCCGCTCGCTGAAGCAAAAAGTTTAGAAGCATCAGGCGAATGTATTTCAACAAAAAGTGAGTTATTTGTGATTGCGACTTCTAAAATGCCTTCGGCTACCTCCATGTCTAAAGAACCGAATACAACTGATTTGAGCTATAATATTGCACCGGGAGCAGCAAAAGCAACGCCTGTTGAATCTCATTTAGGTTTATTCTACACAGTTCAAGTTGGTGTATATAACAAGCCAGCAACTGCTAAACAATTAAAAAACATAGATCCTTTGGTTACAAAACGTTTACCGAATGGTCAGATTCGATATTCATCAGGGATGTTTAATTCGATTGAAGCCGCAAAACCTAAAAAAGCCGATGCTAGGGCAAAAGGTGTGAAAGATGCATTTATTAGCGCTTATTATAAAGGAGAAAGAATAACCTTATCGCAAGCAAGTCTTTTACTGAAAAAGAATGGAGAAGGAATTTTGGAGAAACTCGACAACGAATTGGTTTCTTCAGTTCAGCCAGCTGAAAAAATATCTACCGTTATTCCTACTGAAAACAGTAAGGCAACAACTAATTACAATGTGGGACCAGGAGCTGTTAAAGCAACAGCGGTGGAGACAAAGTTAGGCTTATTCTTTACGGTTCAAATTGGTGTATATAGCAAACCAGCTACTAAAAAACAGTTGAATAATGTAACAGATTTAATCACGAAGAAATTGCCAAATGGGCAACTACGTTATTCATGTGGTATGTATACCTCAATTGAAGCGGCTGAACCTAAACGTCAGGAGGCATTATCAAAAGGTGTGAATCATGCTTATATTACGGCGTATTATCAGGGTGAACGAATTACCATTTCTGAAGCAAAAGAATTGCTGCGTATCAATGGCGATTCAATTTTAGAAAAAATAGAAAAATAATTTTTTTTGAGAGCAAGTTTTAGCTTATTTTTGTAAAATATAACTGATAGAAAATGCAAAAGACAGAATATTATTCAGAGGAGTTAGTTTTAGATGAGTTAGTAGATCAGAAGGATTTAATCGTATTTAACGACGATGTAAACTCTTTTGATCATGTTATTGCATCTTTAATAAAGATTTGCAAGCATACAGACGTTCAAGCAGAGCAATGCACAATGATCATTCATTATAACGGAAAATGTCAGGTTAAACGAGGAGAATACGAAAAGTTAGAACCTATGTGTACCGCACTTTTAGAAAAGGGAATAACCGCAGAAATTCAATAAATTTGAGAGAAAAGTTGTCATTTAGAAAAAACTGACTATCTTTGTTCACACAAAATGGCTTTGTAGCTCAACTGAATAGAGCACTACATTACGGCTGTAGAGGTTTTAGGTTTGAATCCTAACAAGGTCACAATTAAGAAAGTTAGATAGTTGTATATCAATTATCTAGCTTTTTTGTTTCCCCACATATTCCCCACAACTAATTAAACGCATAAAAAAACGCCCAACTGTTAAGATGAACGTTAATATTAAATGAATTAATTGTGGCGTCATAATTTTATTTTAACACCTATACCTTGTGCATTCATTATAAAACCAGCTCTACCGATATTAATATTACTTTCTATCATAAATATAGTAACAATTAATGCTATCGCACCTCCACTATACATGTACAAGTTTTTTTCAAAATCCGTTTGAACAACAAAACTTCATGAAGAAGCTGCTATTCCAGAACCTAAAATAATTAATCCATTAGTGTAATGTTTTGAAGCTAATTGCAATTCATCGCCTGCTGAATTTAATTGCCATTGTGGTACATTAAGATTTGAACTTAAGTTATAAAATTAATTGTAAAATTTAATCTGACCCCCCTATCTCATTAAACAAATAGTTCAAAAAGTCAAAAAGCCCTGCAAATTTGATACTTGCAGAGCTTTTCTGATTCCCGCAGCCATACGAGACTTGCGGTCCGGACGGGACTCGAACCCGCGACCTCCGCCGTGACAGGGCGGCATTCTAACCAACTGAACTACCGAACCAATATTTTGTAAGTCAAAAATTGACTTTTCGAAAACAATCGAACTTTTCGTGTCATCTTTAGATGACTTAAAAAGTGAAATACTGTGTATGCTTTACGTTTAAAGCGCTGCAAAGGTAAGCATTAATTATTGATTTACAAGCTACTTTTGTAAAAATAATATTTAAAAAAGTGAAAGCTTCATTAACCGATACTTACATTAGTGATCCCGTTTGGATTCGAACCAAAGACCTGCTCATTAGAAGTGAGCTGCTCTATCCAGCTGAGCTACGGAACCTGTTATGATGTCAATTTTAAAATGAAAAAGGGAATGATTTCTCATTCCCTCAGTCGGGGTGGCAGGATTCGAACCTGCGACCTCCTGGTCCCAAACCAGGCGCGATAACCGAGCTACGCTACACCCCGAATTTAATTTCGGTTTTCATTTCAATTACTTTTCTCTAAGACGTTTCTTAGAAAACGAGTGCAAAGATACCTTTTTTTTCTTAGTATACAAGCATTTTTGAAAATAATGGCGGAGAGAGCGGGATTCGAACCCGCGGTACAGTTACCCGTACGTCAGTTTAGCAAACTGGTGGTTTCAGCCACTCACCCATCCCTCCGGACGTCTTAAAAGAACGAAGTGCAAAAGTAATAAAAGCATCCGTTTTTCAACGCTTTTTTGTAATTAATATTAAAATAAAATAAAATTACAGCTAACTTTAAGACAAACTAGCTAAAGACCAAACTTTTGTACTTTCTAAAATAAACAACAAAACCCACAGATAAAGGCTAGGGGAGTGCTTTACATGAAAAATTGAGTAGATGAATAATAAAACGATACTCGAATATTCAAGCAAAGGTTGATTGAATAGCAGACCTGCTAGTAGCAAACAAATAGGTATAATGGCTATAACTCTGATCGTAGTCGATTTATTTTCTGCTGCTGTTACTATAATCCAAAGCACTAAACCTAAGTGATACGCTATTTTAAAAAGATCTGTTATCACTCCTTCTGATAATTTTGTCATTTCTGCAGAGTTCAAAAATAGCTGCCAATAAAATTCATTGGAAAAAATAGCTAATACCCCGACGATTATTACGAGGACAGAAGTGTACGGTTTGACTTTGAAATGTATCGGACAGAATGAAATCGCAACTATTAAAAATATGATTTCATTCAATGGAAATGGAAAGATAACTGTATGATATTGGAATATTCCTGTCAATGCATACATGGAAATAGTTAATCCAGCTAATGTGACCGTTTTTCCTTCTCTTGTCATTTTTGTTTTTTAGCCAATGCGTCTTCCACATATTTAAAGGTAGAAAGTACTTCAGGTTTCCCATTAACTACTGCTACATCATGCTCGAAATGAGCACTCGGTTTTCCATCTGCTGTTACGATGGTCCATTCGTCAGAAAGCGTTATTACTTTTTCCGTACCTAAATTGATCATAGGTTCAATAGCGATTGTCAACCCTTCTTGAATTTTTTTTCCTCGACCTCGTCTTCCGTAATTGGCAACTTGCGGATCTTCATGCATAGCTCGTCCTAAGCCATGTCCAACTAAATCACGAACCACTCCGTAACCGTTTTTTTCAGCATGAGTTTGAATAGCCCAGCCAATATCTTCTATCCTATTTCCTACTTTTGTTTGCTCAATTCCTAAATCCAAACATTCCTTGGTCACTTGTAGCAATTTTTTTATTTCTGGAGTTACTTCTCCTACTTCGAACGTATAGGCGTGATCTCCATAGAAACCTTCGAATAGTGATCCACAATCTACTGAAATGATATCTCCTTCGTTGAGTATTCTTTTGGAAGGAATCCCATGAACTACTTGCTCATTAATACTAATACAAAGTGAATTTGGAAAGCCATATAAACCTAAAAATCCGGGCACTGCATTTTGAGAACGAATGTATTCTTCAGCTATTTTATCTAGAAAAAGTGGTGTTATTCCTGGTTTTACTTCCGCGGCGATAATTCCTAATGTGCGACTTACAATTTGAGCTGCCTCACGCATTACTTCAATTTCTGCTGGTGTTTTATATATAATCATATTTCGATTGAAGAAAGTCATTCGTTTTTTTTACTGCAAAGGTAATTAAATAAGTTAATTGATTTTTCCGAATGTACCTGATTCGATAGGAACGTTACTCATTCTTTGTGAAAGGGCAAATTCATTAGCAGACCTAGACTTAAATTGAAAGGAGAGGAATCAAAATATGCTTGATGAAATCGTGTAATTGGCAGCGTTACGTGAATCTGTCCATTGATTTGCGCTTACCTCCAGCACTACCGATCTTTTCACTACCGTTCAGTCTTCACAAATAGTATTTGTTCTTCTTCGAAAATTACATTTTCTCTTCATCAAGGCAAAGTAAGATCATAATAACAGAAGTAGATTTGAGGGTTAGATTTAAAATATATTGTTTTAGCTCCGCAGAAATACGCTCTGATTCTTTTTAGTAAGAAGTTATACTTTATCTATAAGCATTACTATGAGTTTCATCAGTTAATACAAACTTATTTAGCAGCTTTAATATACTCTTTCATTGGTTTCCAGTAATACTTCTCCCACCCATCAAATAAGGTTTTGGCTTTGTGTTCTGGAATACCTGATTGCTCGAAATATAGTTTCGTTTTGTTGTTTTCTAACTCAAAATAAAAGGTACATATCGAAAAGTGATCTTCCGGCCATCCATCTTCTGCAAAATGCCATGCTTGAACAATTTTTTCACCTTCGATTAGTTCGATTGTATATCCATGACAATAGCCGTCAAATACAGAAAATGCATCATTAATTTCTGGATTAATTTCAACTTTCGTTTTCGCAAATTGTGAATATTTCTCAGCATTGGTCAGCATTTCATATACTTTGATGGGAGTCGTGTTGAAAGATATGGCTTGTTTAATTGTTTTTGTCTTCATTTTTTTGTTTTTTATTCTTGTGTGAAAATCAGTTTATTTTGCATTTTACAAAGTCTTTTCATATAAATTATTGAGCGACAGTGGCATCTGTTTTTCTCCCACTTTTTTAAAACCTAAATCAATGTAATATTGACACAATCTATCATTTGAAGCATCACAATCAAGTCGCAGTATGGGAATGTGTTCAATGCGCATTTCTTGTTCTATCTTTTTAATAATTGTACCACCGATATTCATCCCCGAAAATTCTTTCAAAACGACTAAAGAGTGAATATAACGCGCTTTTATTTCTTGTTTTCCCCAGTAAAGAAGATCTTCGTGCATTAAGCGATACATACCAACGAGTGTCGAATCGTCAGTGTAAATGAAATAAAATTCATTATTTTTAAATCCATCTTGTACCCATGTTATTTTTTCAATAGGAGGATTTAACCAATATTGCCACTGTTCTACTTTTTTTTCAGCTAAATTTTCAGCCGCTTTTCCAAACATCATAAAGGCAGTTTCAATTTCTGCAGGCGAAGCTCTTTTGTACGTTAATTTCATTTTAGGGCAGTATTAATAACATCAAATTTTAATCGGATAATAGATTTATAGTTTGTTTATCTTCAAGTGTTTGCGTTAAAATGGAGCCAATTAAAAACCCACTTAACACAAAAAACAAATCTACTCCATCTGGCAGCAGAAGATGAGGTAAATTTGGGAATACGTTTGCTAATAAAGTGCTTGAATGATTTCTAACAACAATTATGATAGCAAAACACCGTATTAAATCCAGCCCAAATATTCTGTGTGTTGTTTCTTTCATCCTGATGCGATTTGCCGCTTTCGATTTTCAACAAATTTAAAAAATAATTACGTGATGCAGATAGGCGAATGTCGTTAATAAATCTATTTTATGGTTATATTTCTTTCGTTTCAAATAACTGAGAACAAAAAAAATGCTCTCCATAGTGAAGAGCATTTTTAAATATATAAAGACCTATTATTACGCCAATACTTTCTTAACTAAATCTGCTGCTTCTTGCAAAAGAACTGCCGAATGAACGTCTAAACCTGAAGCGTCAATCAACTGTTTTGCTTCAACAGCGTTTGTTCCTTGTAAACGAATAATCAATGGAACAGGAATAGAACCCATGTTTTTATAAGCGTCAACAATACCTTGAGCAACTCGATCACATCTTACGATACCACCAAAAATATTAATCAAAATAGCTTTTACGTTTTTATCTTGTAAGATAATATGGAATGCTTTTTCAACACGTTCAGCATTAGCTGTTCCACCTACGTCCAAGAAGTTAGCAGGATTACCACCTGATAATTTGATAATATCCATGGTTGCCATCGCTAAACCAGCACCATTTACCATACAACCAACGTTTCCGTCTAATTTCACAAAATTTAATCCTGCAGCATCCGCTTCAACTTCCGTTGGATCTTCTTCTGTCGTATCACGCATTGCTAAATAATCTGGGTGACGGAACAAAGAGTTACCATCTAACGTTACTTTCGCATCAACAGCAATCACCAAGTCATCTGAAGTTTTAAATACAGGGTTAATTTCAAACATAGAAGCATCACAACCTTCAAATGCAGCATAAAGATTTGCGATAAATTTCGTCATTTCTTTAAACGCTTTTCCAGATAAACCTAAGTTGAAAGCAATTTTTCGTGTTTGAAAAGCTTGAATTCCAACACATGGGTCAATAACTTCCCTAAAGATTAAATGTGGAGTATGCTCAGCAACGTGCTCAATATCCATTCCACCTTCTGTAGAATAAACAATCACATTGCGTCCCAATTCACGATCTAATAAAACGGACATATAGAATTCAGAAATTTCTGACTCTCCTGGATAATAAACATCTTGTGCAATTAACACTTTGTTTACTTTTTTACCTACACCATTTGTTTGTGCAGTTTCCAAGTGACCTCCAAGAATACCTTTAACAGTTTCTTCTAATTTGTCTATACCTTTTGCAAGAACAACACCATGAGAACCTGTTTCAGCAACAACACCTTTCCCTCTTCCTCCAGCATGAATCTGTGCTTTTACCACATACCAGCTCGTTCCTGTGAGTTCAGTTAATTTTTTAGCAGCTTCAACAGCATCTTCAACTCGGTCAACTACAACTCCTTCTTGGATTGTAACACCGTAGGCTTTCAATATAGATTTTCCTTGATATTCTTGTAAGTTCATCTTCTGAATTTTAGTGCCGTAAAGATAGATGTAATTCTTTTAATTATGGAATGTTTTAGGAGTTTTTTTGAAAATACATAGTAGACTATTAGACATTAGATTTTTAGACAGTAGACTTATTTTTTTTCCAAACTCATACTCATCAGTCTTTGAGCGCAGCGGTCTAATGTCTATGAGCGCAGCGGTCTTGTATCTATATATCTATTGTCTCAATAAAAATCCGTCAAAAACTTCTTCAACCGTCCAAGCTTCTGGTTTTTCGGCAAACCAAGGTTTGATTTTTGGCCAAATTTCTCCAAATGTTTCCGAAAGACGGTAGTTTTCTAATGCTTGTTCGTTGTTCCAATGACTATAGGTCATGACAATTTCAGGTGTATTTTTATCACGTAATAATTTCATTCCTTGACAACCTTCAAATGTATTGACGTTGTGTTTGATTGTTTCGAAAAAGCCCAAGAAATGAGCTATTTTATCTTTTTGAAAATGAAGTTTTACAATTCGCGTGATCATCAGAATAAAGATTCTATCGTTGTTTTTGAACCTCTTGGTGTAAATTCAATTCGAATTACATCACCTAAGTGTACACCAAATAATTTTTCAGCCCCACCGCCACTTCCATTTGCTCCTCGGTTAATCGCAATTTCTAATAAATTATTCTCATTAAAAATGGCTACTTTTTCTCCGACCGAAACTTGATTGTAGGTGGTTGAAATCTGATCTATATAATAATCACGTCTTCTAAAATAAATGGTAAAAGGAGCATCCTTCCCAACTCGTTCGAATAATTCTTTTGAAATGTTAACAATTAGATTTCCATAATAATCAATGTGAATAACATTTCCCTTTATTAAATTCACTTCAATAACTGCGGTGATTGCAAAAGCGGTTTTGAAACTTTCTGATGGAGAAGCAAAAGTCGATACTTCATTTCCTTTCATGATTTGACAAGCAGCAGGAATCAACATGCTTTTTGCCGGGAAAAGAAATAGGCGCGGGTTGGATAAAACATCATCAATTCGCCAAAATCCATCTGGTTTATTTTCCTGCAGAAATGCCCCGAAAAACCCATTGTCATTGGCAATAAAATAATGCCCTTCAAAAAGTAAAATGGAAGGAAACGATCCGTCTGTTCCTCCAAAATTAACGATGGGTTCACTATCTACACCAATCACGTGAACAGTTCCTTTTGGGAAGTTTTTAAAGCAAGAAAAAACGTAATAGGCAGCTTCTGAAATATTAAACGGCTTAACGGAGTGAGAAATATCCACGATTCTTGCTTCTGGGGTCAACGTAAGAATCGTTCCTTTCAGCGCGGCCACATAGTGGTCCTGAAGTCCCATATCAGTTGTTAACGTTATTATTTGCATGTGTATAAATTTCTCACTCGATTTGACGAATTATTTCTAATTTTGTTCAAAAATAAGTTTATTCGAAGGAATTTACATTAAATCGAAAACAAATATTTTAATTTGCAAGAAATAAGCATTGAAATAAAGGGAGTTAATCCAGTAGAATTGTTTGGAGTGAACAATTCAAAATTGAAGCATATTAAGAGTTTTTACCCTAAGCTTAAGGTAGTTGCGCGTGGAAATGTGTTAACGGTTAGTGGTGATTCTGAAGAAGTTCATGATTTTGAGAAGAAATTTCACTTAATTATTGATTTTTTCATCAAATACAACAGTCTTTCCGATAATGAAATAACGGCTTTAATGGGCGAAGATGGTGCTCTGATGGTTTCAAATGCGGTCAATGATGTTCTCGTGCATGGAAATGGAGGCGCGAAAATTAGGGCAAGAACTCAGAATCAAAGGAAATTAGTGGACGCTGTTAATGAAAATGACATGGTTTTTGCTGTCGGTCCTGCAGGTACTGGTAAAACCTACACAGCTGTTGCTTTAGCTGTGAGAGCTTTGAAATCTAAAGAAGTTAAGCGAATTGTTTTGACACGTCCTGCCGTGGAAGCGGGCGAGAATTTAGGGTTTCTACCTGGAGATTTGAAAGAAAAATTAGATCCGTATATGATGCCTCTTTATGATGCTTTACGAGATATGATTCCAGGTGAAAAATTAGCTGAAATGCTTGAATATGGAGTTATTGAAATTGCTCCTTTAGCATTTATGAGAGGTAGAACGCTCGACAAGGCTTTTGTGATATTGGACGAAGCGCAAAATGCAACAACTATGCAAATGAAAATGTTCTTGACTCGAATGGGGATGACAGCAAAATTTGTAATTACCGGAGATATGTCGCAAATTGATCTACCTCGACAACAAAAATCAGGTTTGGCATATGCTTTGGATGCATTGGATGGGGTGGAAGGAATTGGCGTTGTCCGTTTAAATCAAAACGATGTTTTGAGGCACAGTTTAGTAAAAAAAATAATTGAGGCATTTGAAAATGCCGACGGATAGAGAAGTTGCATTGCAACGTCTCCCCCAATATTTAATTTTCGATTTGTCGAAACCAACAATGTTCAATTTGTCGAAACCAAGAATTTTCGATTTATCGAAACCAAGAATGTTCGATTTGTCGAAACCAAGAATGTTCGATTTATCGAAACACATTAATTTCACAAGTAATGGTGATTAAAAAACAAAAAAATGAGCAATTCAATTACAGAAACAGATTTTAATTTCCCAGGTCAAAAAGCAGTATATCATGGAAAAGTTCGGGATGTGTATACGTTAGAAAATGACATTGTAGTCATGATTGCCTCTGATCGTATTTCAGCTTTTGACCATATTTTACCAAAAGGTATTCCGCACAAAGGTCAGGTGTTAAATCAAGTGGCAACCATGTTTTTGGACGCGACAAAAGACATCGTTCCAAATTGGTTAATTGGTACTCCAGACCCGAGTGTTGCTGTTGGCCATTCGTGCGAACCCGTCAGAGTAGAAATGGTTATCCGTGGCTATTTAGCAGGACATTCGGCAAGGCAATATGCACTAGGTATTCGAGAATTGTGTGGGATAACAATGCCGGAAGGAATGAAAGAAAACGATAAATTCCCTAGTCCTATTATTACCCCTGCTATAAAAGCTGAAGAAGGTCATGATGTGGATGCATCGCGAGAAGAAATAATCGAGCAACAAATCGTACCAGAAAATATTTATATTCAAATGGAGAAGTATACGAGAGCTTTATTTCAACGAGGAACAGAAATGGCAGAGAAAATGGGTTTGATTTTAGTAGATACGAAATATGAATTCGGCATAAAGAATGGAGAAGTGATGTTGATTGATGAAATTCATACGCCTGATTCTTCCCGCTACTTTATCTTAGATGGTTATTCAGATTTACAAGCAAAAGCCTTGCCTCAAAAGCAATTATCGAAGGAGTTCGTTCGTCAGTGGTTAATTGAAAACAATTTTCAAGGATTAGATGGACAAACGATGCCTGTTATGCCAGATGAATTCGTTGGAGTTGTAACAGATCGTTACATTGAATTATACGAAAAAATAACAGGGAAGAATTTTGAAAAAGCAGATACCACAAATATTTCAGCAAGAATCGAAAAAAATGTTTTGAACTTTTTAAAACATTTTTGATTACAATTGAAATTAAATTTTTCAATCTGCAATCTATAATCTGCAATCTATAATCTGCAATTTGTAATTTGTAATCTTCAATCTATAATCTGCAATCTATAATCTGCAATTTGTAATCTTCAATTTGTAATCTTCAATCTATAATCTGCAATTTGCAATCTATCATCTATAATCTGCAATTTGTAATCCATTATTCAATTTCAATGAGTATTTTTGTATCCAAGATTTAAACAGGTAAAATGGACAAATTTTTCAAGATATTTTTCTCAATGCGCATGATGACTGTAGGATTGTTTCTATTCCTTGCAAGCATTGCTACTGCTACATTTTTAGAGTCTATGCACGACACTCAAACGGCGAGAATTATTATTTATAATGCTTGGTGGTTTGAGGTGCTTTTAACGTACTTAGCAATCAATTTAATTGCTAATATTTTTGAACATAGGATGTTTCGAAAAGAGAAAATCTCTGTCTTAGCATTTCATCTTTCTTTCATCGTTATTCTAATTGGTTCTTGGACAACTAGATATATTAGTTATGATGGAATGATGATGATTAGAGAAGGAGAAAGATCTAATTTTATTTATTCTTCAGATCCGTACATTTGGTTTAAAATAAATGATGGTGTAAAGCAGTATACGGACAGTCGTAAACTATTAATGTCCGAAATTACAAATAACAATTTTAATATTGATGTCGAATTCCCCAAACATAAAACACCTATTTCTATCGAATATGTTGATTATCAAAAGAATTTGGTCGATTCGTTAATCGTGAATGATTCCATTAAAGAAACGTCTTTAGAGATCGTGTCTGGCGGAATGAAGTCGAATTACTTAACGGAAAAAAGTTTTTTGATGGTTGGACAAATGCCCTTATCTTTTGATAAGAAAGATGCCATGCCAGGAATTTTAGTTTCGAAGGTAGCTGGTAAAATAATGATTTCTTCAAAAATTCCATTTAAGTATTTACCAATGGCGCAAATGCGTAAATATCGTCAATCTGGACAGCCAATTCCTGAAGAAATGTATGTTCATATTCCAAAAGATTCAGTGGTCCCTTTTTTGACTACGACCTTGTATAGTGTTGGACAAGAAGAGTTTGTTTTTAAGAGTGAAATCAAGCACTCGAAAATAATTAAAATTAGTTCAGGTAAAAAGGATGTGGGATCTACTTATTTAATTGCGAAGGTGACCGACGGAAGTCATTCCAAAATTATAGAATTAGAAGGTGGAGCTGGTTCGCTACCCACACATGAGAAATTCTATTTTAATGGTTTGACGTATGAAATAGAGTTTGGACCAAAGAAAATTGAAATACCTTTCGCCATTGAATGTCGTGATTTTAAATTAGATAAATATCCAGGTTCTGAGATGCCGTCTTCTTTTGCAAGTGAGATAACGTTGCATGATGACGTCAATAATTACAAACACGAACAACGAATTTTCATGAACAATGTGATGGATTATCACGGCTATAGATTTTTTCAATCAGCGTATGATTTAGATGATCCAAAAACACCTGAAAATGAAGAAGGAACAAGATTAAGTGTGAATCACGATTGGTGGGGAACCACTATTACCTATTTCGGTTATTTATTGATGGCGCTTGGAATGATTTTATCTTTCTTTTCAGCAAATAGCCGTTTTAAAGAATTGAATAATAAGTTGAAAGCTACAAAACAAAGAAGAGAATCGTTAAAGACTTTTTTAGTGTTGATTGCCTTGTCACTTGGAAGTATGACAGTTTCTGCTCAACAAGGAGATGAACACAAACATTCTTCACATGAAAAGGTAAAACATGAGGTCGTTTTTAAGGTAATGTCGAAAGAGCATTCTGAAAAATTGGAAGCATTATTGGTTCAGGATTTTTCCGGAAGAATTGTCCCTTTGCACACCTGTTTTGATGAACTTTTACGTAAAATTTACAAAAAAAATACATTTAAAAAATGGAATGCTGTTCAGACGGTCATGAGCATGCATATGTATCCTGAATATTGGATGAGTCAAAAAACCGTTTCAATAGAAGCGGGGATGCAGAAAAGATTGAAATTGGGTAGATATGCTTCTTTTAGAGAGTTGTCTGGAGAGGACGGCCAATTTAAATGGATAAAAGAGCACAATGATTCTCATAATAAAGCAGATTCTAAAAGAAATGAATTTGATAAAAAAATCATCAAATTAGGAGAAAGATTTGAAGTGCTTCGTTTCATTTTTTCATGGGATTACATGAAGATTATTCCTGTAAAATCAGACGGAAATAATAAATGGTTTGTACCGATGAATATGGATTTGATGAAAGCAGATTCAATGTCTTCTATGTTTGCGCTTCAGTATTTATCAAGTTTGAATAATGCTTGTGATCAAAATAAGTATCAAGATGCAGACAAATTTTTGACGAAATTGAAAGAATTCCAAAGATTGGAAGGACAAAAAGTTGTGCCTTCAGAATCTAAGGTCAAGATTGAGATAATGTATAATAAGTTAAATATTTTCAATAAGTCATTATATGGGTATTTGACAATTGGCTTTATTTTATTGATCATTTTCTTCATTCGAATCTTAGCAAAAGTTACTCCTTCGTCTGAAAAAATAGTTAAATTTAGTGGAGTCGTTTTATCGCTTGCATTATTTGCAGCGTTTCTATTTCATGGACTTGGATTAGGTTTTAGATGGTATATTCTAGATGCACCACCTTGGACCAATGGCTACGGAGCTTTTATCTTTATTGCATGGGTGCTCATGATTATGGGTTTTTCTTTTGCTAGAAAGAATCCAATCATTCTGTCAGGTGCAGCTATTTTAGCCGCCTTGATATTGATTGTTTCTGAAATGAGTTTGATGGATCCAGCAATCACACCTGTCGTACCGGTTTTAAAATCATTTTGGTTAAAAATTCACGTATCGATCATTACTGGTAGTTATGCTCCGCTGGGCTTAGGCTGTATTTTGGCTCTGATGAATTTAATTTTATACATCATCAGAAATGAAAAAAATGGAAAGGCAATAACACTTCACATTTCTGAAATTAGTTTTGTGTCAGAAATGATTATTACAATTGGAGTTTTCATGTTAACCATCGGAACATTTCTGGGAGGAGTTTGGGCAAATGAATCGTGGGGAAGATACTGGGCTTGGGATCCAAAAGAAGTGTGGGCATTGGTTTCTGTCCTTGTATATGCCATTATTCTGCACCTCAGATACATTCCAGGAGCATCCGGTAAATTTACATTCAATGTCGTTACGTTTTGGGCATACACATCTATCTTGTTTACGTATTTTGGAGTTAATTTTTACCTCAAAGGTTTACATTCCTATGCGCAAGGGGATGGGCTGGGAACAGTGCCGAATGACATTAAAATAACAATTGCTATTTTTGCACTATTGACAGTTATTGCGTTTCTGCGTAATCGTCAGTATATGAAGAAAACGAAAGTAAATTCCTAGATTATTTTCGGTGCCGAGTTAAATTTTTAACTAATAAGAAACGATGAAATTAGACATTCTTGCTTTTGCTGCCCATCCAGATGACATTGAATTGTCTTGCTCAGGAACATTAATGAAGCACATTGATGAAGGGAGAAAAGTGGGAATCGTTGATTTAACCCAAGGTGAATTAGGATCAAGAGGATCGGTTGAAATTAGACTTTCTGAATCAACTGAATCGGGAAAAATTATGGGATTGACTGCTCGGGAAAATCTACAAATGGCGGATTGTTTCTTTGAAATTAATCAAGAAAATAAAATCAAAATTATTGAACAAATTAGACGATTTCGTCCAGAAATAGTTTTAGCTAATTCTGTTCAAGATCGGCATCCTGACCATGGAAAAGCGGCAAAACTAGTTTCAGAAGCTTGTTTTTTGTCTGGTTTATTAAAAATTGAAACTTTTTGGGAGGGTGAAAAACAAGAGTATTATAGACCTAAAGTAATCTATCACTATATTCAAGATCGCTATATTAAGCCAGATTTTGTGGTGGATGTCTCTGATTATTTTGATCGAAAAATGAAATCGGTAATGGCTTTTAAATCTCAATTTTATGATCCTCATTCGCGAGAACCAATCACTCCTATTTCAAGTGAAGAATTTTTGGATAACGTGAAAGGTAGAATGGGTGATTTAGGTAGAGATATTGGTGTAAAATATGGAGAAGGTTTTACCTCTGAACGATTTGTGGGAGTGAATGGGTTGTTTGATTTAATCTAAAGGTAGGCAAGTTGCGCAGTCAGTATGCTTTCGAATTATTCTCTTTTATGAAATTGAAAATATCGTGGTACTATTTCCATTGAAGTTGACACTTTCATTTTCAGTTTTTCCTGTAAGCAGTTTTCCAATCGGTGCCAAAGGGTTGATTGCGAATACAGATATTTCTCCCACTTGAAAAACACCCAATCCAACCGAAAAGTAATACCATCCATTATTTGTGTCCACTAAACTTCCTAATTCAATTTTTGAGGATGATTTTTCTGGATTTATTTTAAACAAAGACTCTTGTAATGCTAAATAATCATTGATTTGATTTGTTAGTTTTTCTTGCTCCAATTGTGCCATTGAAATGGCAGTTTCATGCTTGTCACCAGCTGAACTTTTTGAATCATTTGCAGTGGCCTCGTATGTTTCTTTCAAGATTTCTGTTAATCCATCAATTCTTTTTTGCAAGTGTTGACATATCGCTTGGTGCACCTCTATTTTGTTCATTGTTTCACTAAATTAAAGAGAAGTTTTTCAAAAGTTAACAGGATATTTTGTTCAGAATATTGTTGAGCGTACGCTGTAATTACATGTGGATAAAATGAAATTTCCTCCTGCATCACTTTTTGCATCGCTGCCGCTAACTCATGCGTATTATTTTTTTCAATTTGTATTCCCAAAGAAGGTGAAATGTTATCACCAATTCCTACTGATGTGGTGATGGTTGGCACGCCGCATGCCCAAGATTCTGCGAGTACAATGGAGAACGTTTCGTAGGATGAGAATAAGATAAACGCATCTGATCTCTGATAGTATTGCACTAGATCTGTCCATGCCAATGGTCCTAGAAATGTAATGTATTCCCCCAATTGATGATCTTTCGCGTAGTTTTCCCACTTTTGAAATGGTTCATCACTGATGACTGTTAAATGAAAATTAATTTCTCCATCTTGAAGAAGGGTTAAACAAGCATCGATTATTCCTTTTGGATTTTTCACTTGCTCATCTAATGTCGAAATATGAAGAAATTCCTTTTTTTTACTTTTTAATTTAATTTCTGGTTTAAAAGATTGAATTGCAACGTGATTTGGCAGAATTTGAATGTCAGTAGAAGGGAATTCTTCCTGTAAATCACGTTTTAAAAATTCAGAAACACACGTTAATTGATCAATTTTATTACTACTATTTCTCAGGATTAATTTTTCTAAAAAGGTTCTTTTTTCTTTTACTTCTGGTCTAAAATAGGATCCATGTTCAGTAACCAATAAAGGGCAATTGAAATACTTTTTAGCGGAAATGAATTGAAAACCTTTCGGTAATAATACGTGGCCATGAATTAAATCGACCTCCGTTACTAATTCTAAACCTTTTTTAAATGCTTTATTCTCCCGCAGAATTTTCTGTAAAATAGTTCTAGCTTTCGGGTAATACACTATTATTTCTCTTAAAAAACCGTTCTTTTTATCTGAAATTTCACGTTTTTTTAAGGCACTATCAGCTTTTGTAATGAGCACCGTGACTTGAAACTTTGTGGACAATAATTCTGCTTGTCTTTTTACGAAATTACCAAGGAATGGCTCGTTTAAGGTGGGATACCAAGAACTTAAAATTAAGATATGTTTTTTTTCTTTCGGCAATTTTGAAAAATGAGTATTGGAGTATTTGATTTTTTTATTTTGTAACAAAGCGAAAACCTAGATTCTCCCAAGGTTACTTGAAATTTATTTACATTTTTCTAATTCATCAGTGTAGGCTTGGAAAAATTGTTCTTGTTCGCTATCCGCAAGATATTTACCTTGCATTTCTGAAAGTAGATTTTGTGCCTCAGTACTTATTTTTTGACTTTCCTCTACCAATTGCGGATATTCATCTGAATTGAAATCGGCATTTTTCGATTGCACGATTAATTTTTGAGACCGACACGTTAGTTTTGCTACTCGTTTAGCATCTTTTTCAATTTCAGGATTAGTACAAGACGAGTACACAAAAGTTAAAATTACAAGAGAGAGGAATTTTTTCATGGGGTAAGAGTTTATTTGCAAAAATAGGAAATAATAAAAAATCTCGACGGTTTATAAAATATTTGATTACATTTATTTTCAAGTTAAACTTACAAAATTCAGAATGAAAAACTTTAGAGATTGTATTTTTCTTCTTCTTTTCATGTCTATTTGTATATTTTCAAATTCTCAAGATAGATTAAATGAATTACAATCTAAATTATCAAAATCGAAAGATGATACTTCAAAAGTTGAAATATTAAATGTCTTATCTGATTTGTTTTTAGATAAAGGCAACAATGAAAAAAGTTTAATTTTTGCAAATCAAGCGTTAGAACTTTCACAAAAATTAACGTATAAATTGGGTATTTCTCATGCAAATATGCAGATTGGTATTATATATGTAGAATTGGGGTCGTATGAAAAAGCTTTAAAATACTATCTTCAGTCGTTGAAAATCTGTGAGGAAATTCGCGATAAAAAAGGGGAGGCATATTTATATAATAACATAGCTAATATTCACCGAGAGCAAGGTGATCCGAAAAAAGCACTCGAAAACTATTTACTATCACTAAAGAAATGCGAGGCAATAAATGATCAGGAAGGAATTAGTAAAGCATCCTTTGGCGCAGGAATAGTATACCGCTCAAATGGAGACTACGATAAAGCTTTGGAGTATTATTTCAAATCCATGAAAATTGATGAAAGCAGAGGGAACTATACTGGAGTTGCACATACCTATACAAGTATCGGAATCGTTTATTCTATCAAAGGATCTTTTGATACGGCAATTAGTTACTATTCAAAATCTTTAAAAGTTGCTATGGAAAGTGGTGATAAAAAAGAGATTGCACTTTGTAAAATTAACATAGGTTGTACATACATTGATCTAAAGGATTTTGAAAAGGCAGAGGAAAATTTGAACGAAGCGTTACAGTTATTTACAGAAATTGGTCACAAAAATGGGGTGAAAGAAGTGTATTCCTCCTTGTCAACTTTGTTTGAAAATAAAAAAGAGTTTAAAAAATCATTACAGTACCATAAACTATATAGCGACATTAAAGATGAGCTAATCAGCGAAAGTAGTTCAAATCAAATGGTAGAAATGATTGCGAAGTATGATACGGAGAAAAAAATAATTGAAAACAAAACACTCCAACAAAAGAATAAAATTCAAGCGCTGACCATCGCAAATGGCCGATATTTCATGATTGGAATTATTGGTTTTTTTATTCTAGTTGTGATTTTAGGTTTTTTAATCTTTAGACAAAATAGATTGAGAGCGCAGCAGTTGGCGATGCAATTTGAACAAAAATTATTGCGCACTCAAATGAATCCACATTTTATTTTTAATTCTTTGGCGAGTATCGAAAGTTTTATTTATGAGCACGAACCAAAAATAGCGGGGGTTTATTTGTCTAAATTTTCAAGGTTAATGCGTTTAATATTAGAAAATTCTGCTTCTGAATTTATTTCTTTAGAAGAGGAAGTTGAAATATTAAATTATTATTTATCATTACAGAAAATGAGGTTAAATGACCAATTAGAATATCAAATTTACATTGATCCTGAACTTCATCCCGAACAAATGCAAATTCCACCGATGTTATTGCAACCATTTATAGAAAATGCAATAGAACATGGATTTAGAGGTAATAAAAATATCGGAAAAGTAGATATTACTTTTGAATTAGTAGAGCATAATTTATGCGTGACAATACTCGATAATGGTATCGGTATTGACAAAGCAAAAGATGAATCTTCGACATTCAAAACGCATAAGTCCTTGGCGTTGAAAATTACTCAGGAGCGTTTAGAATTATTAAATAAAACGAAGAGAAAAAAATTAACGTTTTCTATTTTAGATATTTCTTCTGCAGAAAATGAATTAACAGGAACAGAAGTGAAATTTTCAATTCCTACTTAATACCGCTAAAAATGAAGCAGCTAAATATTATTCTTGTAGATGACGAGAAAAGAGTCAGAAATTCATTAAAAAGTGTTTTGGAAATATACTACCCTGCAGCAACTGTAATCGGTGAAGCAGAAGATATTTTGGAAGCAAAAGAGTTGATTTTAAGATTGAATCCTGATGTGGTTCTATTAGATATTAAAATGCCTGGGGGTACAGGATTTGATCTTTTGAAACAGTTAATGCCTTTCTCGTTTAAAGTTATTTTTATTACAGCTTTCGATCAATTTGCAATTCAAGCGTTTAAATACAGTGCAATCGATTATTTACTGAAGCCAATTATCCCAGATGATCTTGTTGCTGCATTAGATAAATCGGCTGAAATTCTACACGTGACGGATGAAACCTTGAAGTTTGATAATCTACTCGATAATTTCAGTCAATTAACAAGAGATTTGAAAAAAATTGTACTCAATACGCAAGATAAGATTCATATTGTTGGGATAACTGAAATTGTGAGATGTGAATCAGATGCAAATTATACCACTTTCACACTCTTAAATAAAAAACCAGTTGTGATGTCAAAACCTTTAAAAGAATATGACGAAATGTTAACTCCCTTTGGTTTTTTCAGATCTCATCATTCTCATCTAGTCAATCTTTCTATGATTGATCGAATAGATAAAAAGGATGGAGGCGTATTAATTATGAAGGATAACTCTGAAGCAATGGTTTCTTCCCGAAAATATGCCGAGCTTGTAAGTGCCATCGGAAATTTATAATTCGTTACAAAAAAGATCAGTAACCTGAGATTAGTAGCTTTTTATAATTTATAAATTCAAAATATCCCACGCCTATACAGTAAATGGCTACAGTTATGCATACTTCAATTTTCATGAGTTAAAGTGTTATACGTTTGATGAACTTTTAAACGCTAAAAACAAATAAACATGAAAAAACTATTAATTACAAAACTCGCAACACTTTTACTTGTATTTGCTTGCTTTCATTCCAAAGCACAATTAACCGATGGTACAATAGCTCCCGATTTCACATTGATGGATATTAACGGAACTCCCCAACATCTTTATACCTACTTGAATGCGGGTAAAACGGTGGTTCTCGATTTTTCAGCCATTTGGTGTGGTCCATGTTACTCGTACCATACAGCTGGAACTTTAGAAGCTTTTTATGCACAGCATGGTCCGAGCGGCGACAACACTGCAATGGTGTTATTTATTGAAGCACAAGGAGGCACTTTGGCTCAGTTAAATGGAGGTGCTGGTTCTCAAGGAAATTGGGTGGCTGGAACACCTTATCCAATTATTCCTACCTACGCTCCAAATGGAACAGGTGTGGTAACGGCTTATCAAATTGGGTATTTCCCAACGATGTATATGATTTGTGGGAGCGACAAAAAAACAAAAGTTGTCGATCAATTTACGTTGTCACAATTAAATGCTGCTCTTAGCGCTTGTCCAACGGTTAATAGTAATTTCTCTGCCACTCCAACAAGTGTCGTTACTGGCGGATCAGTACATTTCACAGATCTATCTACTGGAAGTCCAAGTTCATGGTCATGGTCTTTCCCAGGAGGAACACCTTCCTCTTCAACGCTTCAAAACCCAACAATCACCTATAATACAGTGGGTAATTATAACGCTACTTTAACAGCAACAAATGGTATTGGTAGCACAGATACAGAAGTGAAAACAGCATATATACATGTTATCTCGGCTACTTCTCTTCCCATTGCTGATTTTGTTGCTTCTTCCACATCCGTCGCTATTGCAAATTCCTGCACGTTTACCGATCAAACAGCAGGTAGTTCAACAGCATGGTCTTGGAGTTTTCCAGGAGGAACGCCTTCCACTTCAACGGTTAAAAATCCTGTTGTCACCTACAGTGCATTAGGGACTTATTCTGTCACTTTAACAGCAACGAACGCGTATGGAAGTGACGTTGAAACTAAAACAAATTACATCACAATTACCAATCCCGTGTATTGTGACGCTTCATCAATAAATAATGCCTACGAAAGAATTACCAATGTTCAAATGGGATCTATTAATAACACATCTGTTTGGAGTAATTATACCGATTATACGGCGATATCAACGACTGTAACTGCAGGCACAGCTTCTCCAATAACAATAACAATCGGTAATTCGTATAGTGATGACCAAGTGCTCGCTTGGGTTGATTGGAATCATGATGGGGATTTTGCTGATTTTGATGAAAAAGTCTTTACATCACCACAAGGACTTGGGCCATTTTCGGGGACTATTATTCCACCTGTTACGGCATTGAATGGAATAACCCGCATGAGAATTAGGTTGCATGATGCTGGATATGGACCGAATGATACCCCATGTGGAACATCTGATTATGGCGAAGTCGAAGATTATAATTTAGTAATACAAGGAGGTGTAACTGCCGGTGGTTCTGGTTCAGGAACAGGTGGAGGTGCTGGTGGCGGGGGCACGGGAACGGGATCAGGTGGCGGAAGTTCGGCCTCAATTTCTGAAAATGTCAAAAGTAATTTTATCGTTTTCCCTAATCCAGCGAGAGAGGTACTTCATGTCACACTGAATACAATTGATCAATCAAATTATTCTTTTTCACTCATTAATTTAGTTGGACAGACGCAAGAAGTCGTTTCTGAATTGAACAATCAGTTCATTACATTTGAAATCGAAGCATTAGAAGCGGGAGTCTATTTTTTCAAAGCTGTAAATAATAGTAATCAATCTATTTCAATAGTGAAATTTATCAAAGAATAAAACAAAACTTGTTTAAAAATCAAGTAAACTTTTCAAGGTTTGATTTTTAGCTAAAAGTCCGATTGTTAAAGAAGTATATCTTCAGCAGCAATCGGACTTTATTATTATTTGAGAGAAATTAATCTTTTTTAACTTCGAATACTTCCATCAGCATTTCCAAAGCATAATCCACTTCTTGCTGCGTCGTGTATCTTGAAAATGAAAAACGAATATTGGGACGATTAGAATCAGAATTAATACCTGCTAATACGTGAGAACCTCCTAGAGCTCCGGAAGAGCAAGCGCTGCCTCCACTACAAGCAACACCTTTCAAATCCATTGTAAATAATAGCATTCCTGTTTTTTCTGTATTCGGAAAACTAACATTTAGAACAGTATATAAACTTTTTGATACTTCTATTTCACCGTGAAAATAGACATCTGGGATTGATTTTTTTAATTGATCAATCATATGATTTTTTAAGGATTGAACATGTACTTGATGTTCTGCAAGTCCTTCATAAGCCAAATCAAGTGCTGTCGCTAACCCAGCAATTCCGGATACATTTTCCGTTCCTCCGCGCAATCCTCTTTCTTGCGAGCCACCATGAATGAAAGAGGAACCATTTATTTTTTTATTTATATACAAGAATCCAATGCCTTTTGGACCATGAAATTTATGCGCTGCCCCCGATAAATAATCAATATCAAGTTCTTGCAAATCAAAAGGGTAATGACCAATAGTTTGAACGGTGTCAGAATGAAATAAAGCGTCATATTTTTTACATAACTGACTTACTTTTTGAATCGGTAGTAGCGTTGCTATTTCATTATTTGCATGCATCAAGGAAACCAACGTTTTCTCTTCAGTTTGCAGTAATGTTTCCAAATTAGCCAAATCAACATTTCCTTTAGAATCAACCTGCACATAGCTAATTCTGGCAAGGCCTTCTTTTTCAATCGCTTCAGCGGTGTGAAGAATTGCGTGATGCTCAATTCGTGAAGTGATGATATGTTTCACCTCCATTTTATGAATGGAAGAATATAAAGCCATATTATCTGCTTCAGTTCCTCCAGAGGTGAATATTAACTCAGAGGAATGACAATTTAAATGCTTAGCAATTGTTTTTCTAGAAGTTTCTATAAATCCTTTGACATGTCTACCATACGAATGTATAGAAGAAGGATTTCCGAAATCATTTGTTAAAATTGGAACCATTATGTCTATCACCTCAGGAGCAACAGGAGTTGTGGCAGCATTGTCTAAATATACACGCATCAAAAATATTTTTTTTACAAAGATATGGAAAAGTCAGGAAATAAATGAAATCTGCAAAAGTATCGAGATTAAAATTCTTAAAGAAACATTTTCTTATCGAGACCGAGCCATTCGAGTGTTGAATTCGCAAAAACATCTTCGATAACCGCAGGATTTAAATCACTTTCTTCGATGAATTTACCGATTTCCATATCGCCCAAAGGAAATGGATAATCACTACCCAAACAAACACGTTTACTTCCTTGCATGTTTAAAATGTACTTCAATAAATCGATGTCATGTGTGATACTATCTACCCAAAATTTCCCTAAATATTCTCTTGGATTCACAGGATTATCGATAGCCACAAGATCTGGGCGACAATTAAATCCATGTTCGATCCTTCCTAATGTCGGTAAAAAAGAACCTCCTGCATGGGAAAAGCAAATACGTAATTTGGGTAATTTTTCTAAAATCCCAGAAAAAATCATTGAACAAGCAGCTCTTGATGTTTCGGCAGGCATACCAACTAACCAGGGAAGCCAGTATTTTTTCATGCTTTCGAAGCCCATCATTTGCCAGGGGTGAATCATAATTGCCATCCCTAAACGCTCACACGCTTCAAAAATAGAAAAGAATTTTTCTTCGCCTAAATTTTCATCATTTATATTTGATCCAATTTGAATCCCCACCAATCCAATCGATTTTGCTCTTTCCAATTCTCGTATCGCAGCATCTGCATCTTGCATAGGAATTGCAGCTAAGCCTATGTATTTTTTAGGGTATCGAACTACTAGATCAGCAATATGATCATTCAAAAATTGAGACATTTCAACACAATCTTTTGTTTTGGCATTGTATGCAAACATCACTGGAATTGTGCAGACTACTTGAACTTGCGTATGAAAATTTTCATATTCAGTGATACGGATATTTTCATCCCAACAATTTTCTTCAATCCTTCTAAAAAATTGCCCACCCTGCATCATATCAGCAGTTTTATTATCGTTGTGATTTAAGAAAATAAAGTCACCATACCCAAATTTTTTTGTCCAATCGGGCAAGTGTTTAGGTATAATGTGGGTATGCATATCAATTTTTAACATCCTGTTTTTTTTTCAAAAATACTGATTTTTTTAATTTTTTTGACACCAAAATAGAAAATAGGTGAAATTGAAACAATCGGATCGTTGAGAGAAATACTTCATGATTTTAAGCTTAAATGCATCAGAACGTTCATTTTTAAGGTTTGAGAACTCTTTACGCGTGTTATAATTTAAAAGTAAATAGTTAAGATTTATATTAACAAAACGTTGCAATTTAAATGGATTTGCGTAAATTTATATCGCGATAGCAATATTGCCTGTAAATTACTAATAAAAATAATTGCTTATGAATAGTACGACACTTTCGAAAGAAGAATTACTTGTAGAGTTTGAGGCTAAAATAAATGCTGAACAAAAGATAGAACCGCTCGATTGGATGCCCGATGAATATCGGAATCATCTTATTCGTCAGATTTCACAACATGCACATTCTGAGATTATTGGAATGCAGCCAGAAGGAAATTGGATCACAAGAGCACCTTCTTTAAGAAGTAAAAAAATATTACTTGCTAAAATTCAAGATGAAGCTGGACACGGTTTGTATTTATATAGCGCGGCAGAAACATTAGGGGTTACTCGTGAGCAATACATTCAATGGCTGCATGAAGGAAAAGCAAAATATTCTTCTGTTTTTAATTCACCTGCTTTGAACTGGGCTGATATGGGCGCAATTGGATGGCTGGTAGATGGAGCTGCTATCACCAATCAAGTTTCTTTGCAAAAAACGTCCTATGGACCTTATGCAAGAGCAATGGTGAGAATTTGTAAAGAGGAGTCTTTCCACCAACGTCAAGGATATGAAATTATGTGGAAAATGATGGAAGGCACGAAAGATCAACAAGAAATGGCGCAAGATGCTTTGAATCGCTGGTGGTGGCCTTCTCTGATGATGTTTGGACCGCATGATTCTGATTCTCCAAGAACTGGGAATGCGATGAGATGGAAAATAAAAAGAGAAACAAATGATTATTTGCGTGAAAAATTTATCAATAAAACGATTCCTCAAGCTGAATTAATCGGTTTAAAAATTCCAGATAACAATTTGGTCCGATTAGAGGATGGCACGTATAAATCGGGTGATATTAATTGGGATGATTTCTGGAACAATGTGAATGGAAACGGACCTTGCAATGAACAAAGATTGGCACATCATATCAAGGCACATAATGACGGCGCTTGGGTTAGAGAGAGTGCGGTTGTAAGTGGTTTTCAAAGATAGTTCAACTCATATATAATAGCAAACGATAATAGAATGGAAAATAAAGATACACAAGGTGAATTATGGGAAGTTTTTTTGCAAAGCAAGACTGGACAATCGTTCAAACATGCTGGTTCAATTCATGCATATGACCGTGAAATGGCAATTGACAACGCAAGAGATACCTACACAAGAAGAGGCGAAGGAACAGGATTATGGGTTGTGAAAAGTAAAGAAATTGTTGCTGTTTCTCCAAGTGAAGAAGGATATTTTTTCGACCCATCGAATGATAAGGTCTATCGTCACCCCACTTTTTACGAAATGCCAGAAGGTCTTAAAAATATGTAATCTCTTAGTATGGAAGCGAAATTAAAATATTATTTACAAATTGCTGATAATGCATTAATTCTTAGTCATAGATTAAGTGAATATTGCAGTAAAGGACCGTTCTTAGAAGAGGATTTGGCGAATACCAACGTGGCGCTCGATTTGATTGGATTAGCAGAATCAATGTACATAGAAGTTGCTAGACAAGAAAATGAAGGCAGAACTGGTGATGATATTGTCTACAGAAGAAAAGAAACTGATTTCTTAAATGTGATTTTAGTAGAAATGCCAAATGATGATTTTGCGCACATTATGGTTCGACAATTTTTTACGGATGTTTTTCACCAACAATTCTTTTCAGAATTGCGGAATAGTAAAGATGAGTTTTTAATGGGAATAGCGCATAAATCCATTAAAGAAGTCTTATATCATTTGAAAAGAAGTTCAGAATGGATGTTTCGAATAGGTAAAGGAACGGTTGAGGCGCAAGAAAAAGCGCAGGTTGCAATTAATAAGTATTGGAAATATACACACGAATTCTTCTTAGAAAATGAGGCGGATATCGAGATGTTGAAAGCTGGAATAGGAGTTGATTTATCGATGATTAAGAAAAATTGGTTAGCCAAAGTGGAAGAGATTTTTACGATGTCAAATCTTACAATTCCAACGAATGATTTCACAATTGAAGGTGGTAAACAAGGGTATCATTCAGAAAATTTGGGGTACATTTTGACAGAAATGCAATTTTTACCAAGTAAATATCCTGATGCAATCTGGTAATAAATAAGTATCTAAAGGCTGTAAAAAAATCAATTTTACAGCCTTTTAAAAAGGATTTGGCTGTTTTTATTCAATCCTGATTTCCTGTCTTTTTTCAATTATTTACGAGATTTGACATATAGCTTTATTTCTTTTGGTTCAAAAAGAGAAGTATTTTCAGTACATCTAAAGCATTAAGGTGAAAAATGAAATTGGTTTGCATTGACTCTGTTGTGAGTGGAATCAACCTAGCCAATGTTTCAAAATAAAATAATCCCAAATTGTAGAAAGCTCTATTCAACTTTTTAAAACTATCTTTGCAATCAAATAATTGAATAATAATGGCTCAAAAACCGTCCATTCCAAAAGGAACAAGAGATTTTTTACCTTTAGAAGTAGCGCGAAGAACGTATATCTTTGATACAATTAAAGTGCTTTTTAAAAAGTATGGTTTTTCTCCAATTGAAACGCCTTCTTTTGAATTATCTCAAACATTATTAGGGAAATATGGCGAAGAGGGAGATCGTTTGATTTTTAGAATTTTGAATTCTGGCGAAAAAATGAAAAAAGCTGATCTAGTTGCTTTAGAAACTGGAAATTTACCTCGTTTTGCTAATTCTTTGGCTGAAAAAGCATTACGCTATGATCTAACTGTTCCTTTTGCACGATTTGTTGTGCAGCACCAAAATGACATTTCATTTCCTTTTAAAAGATATCAAATTCAACCTGTCTGGAGAGCTGATAGACCGCAACATGGTCGTTATCAGGAATTTTTTCAGTGTGATGCTGATGTTGTCGGAAGTGATTCATTGGTCTATGAAATTGATTTCATTTTGTTGTTCGATGAGGTGCTTACGGCGTTAAATATTCCTGATTTTAGTGTGAAAATCAATAACCGAAAAATATTATCAGGTATCGCAGAAGTAAGCGGGGAATCAGATAAAATAATTGATATTACCGTTGCGATTGACAAGTTGGATAAAATAGGGGAGGAAGGTGTGATGAAAGAATTAATTGAAAAGGGTGTTTCCATTTCTGCTATCGAAAAGATTACTCCTCTTTTTTCTATGATAGGTGATAATGCTGATTCATTAGCGAAAATGAAAGTCGTTTTAGCAAAAAGTGAAATTGGTTTGAAAGGAATTGAAGAACTTGAATTTGTTTTAAATCAAGTGACTGAATTAGGACCTTTGAAAGCGAAGATTGAATTTGATGTCACTCTGGCACGTGGTTTAAACTATTACACCGGGGCAATTTTTGAAGTGAAAGCGAATGGTGTAAACATGGGAAGTATTTGTGGGGGTGGGAGATATGACGATTTGACGGGACTGTTCGGAATGTCAGGAATGTCAGGCGTTGGAATTTCTTTTGGTGCTGATAGAATTTATGATGTATTGACCGAATTAGATCTTTTCCCAAAAGAAACAGATTTAGGCTTAACGTTATTATTTGTAAATTTTGGTGAAATAGAACAAGCATATTGCATGAAATTAGTGCGTCAATGCAGAAATAAAGGTATTGATTGCGAATTGTATCCTTCAAAAGCGAAAATGCAAAAACAGATGAAATATGCCAACGATCGCGGTGTTCAGTATGTTGCAATAGTAGGAGATGAAGAAATGGCGAAAGGTATTATTCAACTGAAAAATATGGAATCAGGAGATCAATTCGAATTATCTGTGGAAGAATTGATTGAAAAATTAAAAAATTAAATAGCGTCCCAAAACAGACTATATAAATTTCCTTTTCTACTGAAAAGGAATAACTGTAAAACAAATGAGTACAAGAAGTATTAATAATGAATGGATTTCATTAGCTGAAATTGATGAAATCTTAAATGAAAATAATGTAATTGAATTGTCTGAAAGCGCAAAATCGGCTATCCAAAAATGCAGAACGTATTTAGATGAAAAAGTTGTTAGAAGTGGACGTTTGATGTATGGTGTCAATACAGGGTTTGGATCGCTATGCAATACGGCTATTTCTAATGAAGATTTAGAACAATTACAAAAGAATTTGGTTCTTTCTCATGCGTGCGGAACGGGTGAAGAAGTTCCTTCTGCTTTGGTAAAAAGAATGATATTATTGAAAATTATTGGTATTTCTCACGGTCATTCTGGGGTCCAAGTTGAGACTGTTGAACGATTGATTTTCTTCTTCAATAACAATATTCTTCCGCTTATATATCAACAAGGGAGTTTAGGTGCTTCCGGCGATTTAGCTCCTCTGGCGCATTTGTCATTACCACTAATCGGCGAAGGACAGGTATATGTAAATGGCGAAAAAATGTCCAGTAAAGCGATGAATGAAAGATTTAATCTGAAACCAATTGTTCTGCGATCAAAAGAAGGATTGGCCTTGTTAAATGGGACACAATTCATGAGCGCTTACGCATCGTATTGCGTTAGGCATACCGAAAAATTATTCAATCAGTTCAATCAAATAGCTGCTATTTCTTTAGAAGGTTATGACGGAAGAATTGAACCCTTTGGCGTTTCTGTAAATGCAATTAGAAGGCAAAATGGCCAGATAGCTGTTGCTAAAATTATGCGTGATTTATTAGCAGGTAGTGAAATCTCGAAGCAAGAAAAAGCGCATGTTCAAGATCCGTATTCTTTTAGATGTATTCCCCAAGTTCATGGTGCTTCGCTGGATGCGATTTTACATTGCAAGGAAATAGTTGAACGTGAAGTGAATGCTGTGACGGATAACCCAACCATTTTTCCTGATGAAGACTTGGTGGTTTCTGCTGGCAATTTTCATGGTCAGCCTTTGGCTATTTCTATGGATTTCTTAGCTATTGCTTTAGCTGAATTAGGTAGTATTTCTGAACGAAGAGTGTATAAATTAATCTCAGGGACTAGAAATTTACCTTCATTTTTGGTGGCTAATCCAGGATTAAACTCAGGATTTATGATTCCTCAATATACATGTGCTTCCATCGTTAGCCAAAATAAACAACTTTGTTCGCCGGCAAGTGTGGACACAATTGATTCTTCAAATGGTCAAGAAGATCATGTGAGTATGGGGGCAAATGCAGCGACGAAATTGCACAGAATTGTAGAGAATTGTTATACTATCCAAGCGATTGAGATTTTAAATGCAGCACAAGCATTCGAATTTAGAAGACCATTGAAATCTTCTCCTCAAATAGAATCTTTGGTTTCTAACTATCGCAAAGAGGTGTCATTTGTAGAAAAAGATCAATTCTTGCAACCTTTGATTGCTAAAAGTCGAGAGTTTGTTGTGAATCTTTAGTATTATTTATTGATTTCACTTCCGAATCCCTAGCAATAGTGATTTAATTTTTCGTGAATTTCAGTGCACTTTTTTAGTAAATCTTCATTAACGCCGTCACATTTTCTTTCTTTGGATGGAAATGATTTTAGTTCAAATTGTGTCTCGTGCAGTCCAATTTTAGTTGAAATTTCCTGGAGGTAATTCGTAGGTTCTTCACAAAATTTCTCATAGGAAAAAAGTACACATGAATCCATAAAGTGCTCGGATACATACGTGTAATAATTTAACCAAGTCAATAACCAATAATTGATATCTTCTTTACTAGTCTCCAATAATTGATCGAATACAGAATCATTTCCCAAATAAAATGGTTTTTGATTTAATCCAAATTCATAATGACCAATCCAATTCATATATTTCAATGTGAATGGATTTACTGTTTGAAGTTTACAAAAATGTTGATGCTGATTTAACAGTGAAAGTGCATGCTGTAAAGGGGTTCTAAAAGGAATAACAACGGTAGCTTTTGGGAAATTTTGTAAGATGGAAGATAAGCGCAAAATTGAATTATTGTTTTTTGATAGATATCTGTTTCCTGCTTTTTTACTGTGTTTTAAAATAATCAAATCAATATATTGGCTATAGCGAGTTTTGTTTTCGAGACCAATTTCATGAAGCACGAGGCGATCTTTTTGAATGTATGTATTATCTAAAAAAAATTTCCAGAACACTTCGTCCAACGCTTCGGGACTCTCATTATTTATTAAAATACCATCTTTATGTGATCGTTCCTTCTTTTTTAATTCTTCGCCTGTTCTTCTTTTAGAAAACTTTCCTCCAAAATTGGGAGCAAGTATAAAAGGTATATCTTCATAGGTTAATGACGAAAATTGATTGGTTTCATGGAGAAGATTCAGGAAGGCTGTCGTACCACTTCTAGCTAAACCACTAATGAAAAGATGGTTTTCTTCTAAATTATGCTTCGTTTTTTTTAGATAAAGTACTTTTTCAATTTCAAAACTCATTTCAGAAACAGACTTCGAACCTAGACTGATTTTATGAAGGAATTTAGAAATAAAATTATAGCTGTTTTCTTCCATATTTCTTCTTAATAGAAAAGTAAATCAGAAATGAGAGGGAAGTAAGTAGTATCCCATCTATCGATATTAATAGTGCGTAAAAATTATTGGTAGCAGTTATTATGTGACCAAACAAAGCAAGAAAAGTAAATGGACTGAAAACAAGTAGAAAGAAAAAAAGCAATTTAAAAGAAGTCAGAAAAATCTTTGAAGTATAAGATAAAAGTGCTTTCTGCTTTTGATCATCTGTTAATGTTTTATCGGCAATAACCTTGAATGATTCTCTTTGTATCGTAAATAAGTACTTACTCTCTTTGATAATCGATAAAAAATCAAACAAAAAAGCGGTAAAAAAACTGAAAATTAACACAAGAAGATACGCCATATTTATTTCTTGAATTTGGATTTCAAAAATCGAAATAGTCTTTTTAATGGATACCAAAAAATAGCGATTAAGGACAAGAAAAATGAAGTTAATATTCCTAAAATTGCAAGGATTGTTCCTGATCCAAGTCCTGGCCCAATATATAGGGGTACAGTTACTAATTTTATTAATAATACATCCATTACTGTTACTTTTTTATA
Organism: Chryseobacterium gleum; assembly: GCA_945888595.1. Taxonomy (GTDB): domain Bacteria; phylum Bacteroidota; class Bacteroidia; order Flavobacteriales_D; family Crocinitomicaceae; genus CAIUKX01. The sequence goes on from CAMDAO010000003.1 coordinate 55,669, forward strand.
AAAGTAAGATTTTAATTTCTTGTTGGGTAGGAATTAGTCTAGTAAATATGATTTATTGTGGATTTTTTTCATCTGATGTTTATCTCGCACAAGAACTACTCGTAGAATAAAGTACATAAAAATAATCTAGCTTGAATTTACTTTTTCTTGATGAAATCAAGTGCTTTGAATTCACTTTCTGTGATATACGTAGACCAACATAAACGGCTAACTTTGTTTTTATCAATGCGATCAATATATGACCACATTTCGTGATTTTTGTCTCCAAAGACAATTCTGCCTTGATTTGTTTCTTCAACAAAAATAGTTTCATCCTTCAATATTCTTGATAAACCTTCTGAAATCGTACCAATCTTAGAGGATTTAAATAATTGTTCGTAGGGCGTTGTAATTATATTCGTGGAGAAATCATACATGTATTGATTATTATGTCCATCGATTAAAACTCCTGTTTTGTCTAAATTTTGGGCGTCAATTACATTATTACCAAAGATCCCAATTCGTGTAGAATCAAGAATGTCAATATCATGTTGACGCAACCAAGGCCCATTTTGTGACCAAATAATTTTGTTGGTAGAAGGACGATATAACATAACCATATTTTGATTCCGTAGACTTAAAAATAAATCTCCTTTTTTCCAGTACTTAGAATCTTTTAATACCGGTTGAATATCATTTAAATGGACATAATCCATTGATGCGGAAATCGGGCTTTCTTCAGCATTGATAAAAAAGTTACCTCTTCCATATCCATTCGCCATTAAAATCTCAAAAACTGATTTTTCAAATAAAATTTTTCCTGTTATTGCAGAAACTTCTTTAATGGCATCATCCAGAATTTGGTATTTTTTCGCATTCTTGGTGGAGCTATTAAAACTACAAAACCAATAATTATTTCCAAGGCCTTTTTCAATTGAATGGTGACAATAAGCATCACTCCACCAAACAATTTTTGAGTTTTTATTCACTTTATAGAGAATCTCCGATCCAAAAAGCAGGGAACCATCAGATAATAAAGACGGATGCATTAATTTAATTGAATTTCGTGAACGATGTGCGTGATTAATATGGTCGATATTAACCACCCATTTATGCATAATTACACCATCTCTAATTCGCACTAATTTTACAATAGATTGTTCTAACAGGTGATCCCAACTTGAAACAAGGACATAATCGTTACTTTTTTTGTAGAAGTTAGAATAGTTAAATCCATTGTGTAATTTTAAAGAACTATTTATCTCTAATGGTTTTGTCAATTCAGCGTAATCATAAATATTTGATAAAAATGTAGATAGAAAAATGATTGCTTTCTTCGAATATCCCTCCATCCGGGTGTTGTTCAGCAATACATATCTTGTAGCCCCCATAAAGAAGACCAAAATAAAAAAGAACACCCAGAAAAAAATTAGATATTTAATAATTTTCTTCATCTTAGTAGAATCATATTCTCAAAGTTACATAGAAACTGCGAAAGGTGAACAATTACCTTGACCTAAAATGTGTGAGGGAAAGAAAAGAAAAATTGTTTTTCCTCTTTGGGAATAGCATAATCAAAACGTAAAATCCGGAACTCCTGTTGTATACGTAACTTCTTTTTTGCAAGCCAAGTCTTCATCCGATAATTTTTTTCTGAACTACTAGCAAAGGAAAGTTGAGTAGAATCTTGTGCATTAAAGCTTGTGATGCCTGAAATGATTAAAATAAAAAGAATGCAGTTTTTTCACTGTACAAAATAGATTTTTTTATTCAGTGGTATATACTTTTTTTCCTATGATAAAAGTCATATAGGCATAGTTTTGCTTGAATTCTGAAGAGGATGAAATCGGATAATCTAAAATTGTAAAAGTGGCGTCTTTTCCTTTTTCCAATGTTCCCAATTCATTTTCTTGAAAGGAGGCGAATGCAGCCCATTTAGTCATGCCATTAATACATTGATCTAAAGTAATTGCCTCATTAGAAAGAAATCCATTACTAGGTGAATTTTCTTCATTCATTCGCTGAACTGCCGCATGAATCGTTAAAAACGGATTAAAACTTTCAATAGGGAAATCGGTTCCAATTGCCAGCATTCCCGCTTGATTTAATAGTTTTTTATAAGCGTAAGCTCCTTTCAATCGTGTTTTTCCTAATCTAGTTTCGGCCCATCTCATATCGCTAACGGCATGCGTAGGTTGCACAGATGGAAACACTGCGTATTCACTAAACAATTTAAAATCAATAGGATCTAGGACTTGTGCATGTTCAATTCTCCACCGATGATCTTTGTTTACTTCATAAATCATCTTATATAGGTCTAATACAATTCGATTGGTAGAATCTCCAATTGCATGTGTATTCATTTGGTAACCAATACTTTCACATATTAATGCAATCCGCTTCATTTCTGTGAATGAAGTTGTTAAGGATCCAAAATGCTGGTGTTCATCTGCGTATTCCTTTTTCAAATACGCCCCTCTTGAACCTAAAGAACCGTCGCCAAAAACTTTAAAACTACGAATGAGCAAATTTTTATAGGTGTAAATCCCATTTTTCTTAGCGAATTCAATGTTTTTTGTGGAAGGAAGAAGCATGGCATATATGTTCAATTGCAATTTTTTTTGGTCAATTAATTCTTTAAAATAGGCTATTTCTTCAAATTCAATTCCCGCTTCATGAACGCCTGTTATTCCATACTGAAATAATTCATTTTGTATTTCTAGTATTGTTTTCTGAATTTCATTCTTTGAATAACTTGGAAGAATTTTTGTAACAGCATTCATAGCATTATCAATGAGAATTCCAGTGCATTTTCCTTCCTTGACAAGTATTTCTCCTCCCTCGATTTCTGTCGTCGGACTTATATTTACTTTGCGCAAGAGGGCATCATTCACCAACATCGCATGACCATCAACGCGCGTTAGGCAAATTGGTGTTGTTGGGTACAATTTATTTAATTGTTCATTGGTAGGCATCTCATTGGTGTTCCACAGCGATTGATCCCATCCTCTTCCTATAATGAACGTTCGTTTATTTCGTGATTGGTATTTCTCAATTCGAATCAAAACTTCATCAAATGAACGAACACCTGTTACATCAAGCCCTAATTTCTTTTTTACGAGCGACATAATGTGCCCGTGAGCATCTGTGAAACCAGGATATACATCTTTGCCTTCTGCATCTATCTCTTCACTTGAAGTGTAGCGATTAAGTATTTGTCTTTCCGCTCCAATTTCTACAATTTTCCCATCTTTTATTGCGATGGCTTCAAAAATAGCGTCAGCATCATTGAGTGTGTGAATTCGCGCATTATGAATAATAAGGTCCACTTTTTTACCTTTAAAACAACCTGAAAGAAATGTTGTTGAAAAAGCGATTAGCAAGAAGTTCAGTATGTAAATAGATTGTTTCATTTGACTTCATTTTTGAATACTTCAAAGATAAGAATCTGCTTTGAATACCAATAATTAAAATAATTTCAGTGCTCTTTTTATAAATTAACTGGTGTTTTATTTTAAAAAAGTTAAATTTTTGAATTCCTTTTCAGTGATATATCTGCTCCAATTGAAAATGCTCAATTTAGTTTCATCGATGCGCTCAACGTAGGACCAAATCGCTGTTTTTTTGTTCCCAAAAAGAATTCTACCATTGTTGGTTTCTTCAACAAAAATATTACCATTGTCAAGAACCCTAGCTAGACCTTCTGTGTAGGTTCCGATTTTTGAACTTTTAAAAAAAGAAGTGTAAGGAGTAGTGCAGGAATTTGTTTCAAAATTAATGACGTATAAATTATTGTGACCATCTACTAACGTTTGTTTTTTGTCGGTAAATTGGGCATCGATTACGTTATTTCCAAAAACACTAATCGTGGTTGAATCCATAATATTAATATCATGCTGTCTCAACCAAGGTCCTTTCTTTGACCAAATGATCTTATTCGTAGAAGGTCGATATTGTACAATCAAATTTTGATTTCTTAAACTTAAAAATAAGTCATCTTTTTTCCAATATTTACCATCGAATAAGGCGGGTTGAATATCATTTAAATGGCTGTAATCTAAATACATTATTTGGGAAGAAAAATCTGGATTTACGAAAAAATTGGCTCTTCCGTAACCGTTTTCCATTAATAGATCAAAGACTGATTTTTCAAAAATAATCTGCCCAGTTTTTAATGATATTTTTTGAATAGCATCATCTTGAATGAGGTATTTTTTTTGATTTCTTGTCGAACGATTGTATCCGCAAATCCAATAATCGCCTTCACTGGATGCTTCAATAGAGTGTGTGTTTTTGTTTTTGTTCGACCAAATTAGTTTTGAATTTTTATCTACTTTATAAGTACCCCCGGATCCAAAGACAAGGGAACCATCAGGCAGCAAAACTGGATGCTGCATGCTTGTTGTGTTTTTGGTTAAACGATGCTTTTCACCATTTGTCGATGAAGTATTGTAGATGTCATTTAACTCATCGATATTGACAACCCATTTATGCAGAATAGCCCCATCACTAATTCGCACCAATTTCACGATGGATTGCGCCAAAGAATCATTCCAAACAGAAACAAGAAGATAATCTTTACTAGGAGTATAGTTGCTAGATTTATTAAAGCCGCTTTTAAGCTTGAAATTGCTCTCAACCACCATTTGTGTATTTATCTTTTTATACTCTTTGATGTTGGATAAAAATGATGATAGAAAAAGCACTATTTCTCGAGAAGTCCCTTTAATAGATCCATTTAACATTACGTTTCGCGTAATTCCCATAGAAAAAAGAATGGCAAAGAAAAAGATCCAAAAAGCAATAATGTATTTTATTCGTTTTTTCATTGGATAGATTCAACGTGCTATGCTAAAGTAGTTTTTTTTTTGATATGTTGAAGATTACTTTTTCAATAGCTTATATACTCTAAACAGTCTGAATACGGCATAGGTTAGTAAAATAGCTATAAGAACTTTTCGCATAGTTTCGCTAAGTTTCCAATCTATTGAGTCTGTAAAAGCCAGATTATACGATAATGTTATGCAGGCGACAGAAATAAATAAAGCAAGTAGTATATTAATTATATTGTAGTTCATTCTTTATACACTTAATTCTGGTTTAGAATAAATATGAATTATTTTTGAGATGACTAATTAAAAAAAATCCCCGAAAGCAAAAGTAGCTACGGGGATTATACTGTATTTCAAATTAATCAATTTGCTAATTGAAATTTTACAACTGCTTTACAATTCGATTTCGTTGTTCTTCCATTTAATTTTGCAGGAGTCCAGTTAGGCATCATCGCAATAACTCTTTTTGCCTCTTTGTCACATTCAGGACAACCAGGTACTCCTTTTAAAACAGTAATATTTGTGATGTTACCACTTTTATCAACGATAAAGTTCAAGTAGCATCTACCTTCTAACCCTTCTTCAATGGCTGTTTCAGGATATTTTAAATGTTGACTTAAAAATGCAGCATAACCAGAAAAAGTAGCTTCTTCATCCACAAATGCAGGTATTTCTTCCACAGGTTCAACTATTTTAACAACTGCAGCTTCAACAGGATCTACCACAAAGGTTTCTTCAACATCATTTGTTACATTAGACACTTTCTGTTCAGGTTCAATCAAAATAATATCTTCAACGACTTCATCATCAGTTACAACGGGAGCTGTAAAAGCAATTGTTTTTTCCATTGGTGGCGGCGGAATCTCCACGGGCGGTGGAATTTCTTTCTCCGGCGGTGCAGCGGGTATATCAAATTGAGACATGTCAATCGGTGGCGGTTCAACCACAACGTCAGGTATAGATTTGATGTATCTATACGTTCCATAAGACGTACCAATTAAAAGACATAAACCAAGAATGATAAAAACAATTTTCTTGTCATAGTCTTTTCGTATTTCATACGCCCCATACTCTTTGTTTCTGGACTCAAAAACAATTTCATTTCTAGTAGATGAAGTAACTTGTTGCCAATTACGAGCTGAAAAATAGTCGTAAAGCGATACCAATACTATTAGAAAAATTACGCTTAGTGTAATTGCCATAATTATTTAAGTTTAGCTTTTATCAATTCATCCTCACTGCGCATCAAATCCACAGGTGCCATCATTCCGACTTGAGCAATTCTCAATTCATCAATTACATCTATGAAATTCTTACAAAGAGCTTCATTATCTGTTTTTATCAGAACTTTTAATGCCTCTGTATTTTCTTTTGCTTTCTTAATTAAATCCGTATGCTCTTTATCAGTAATCATACCTTTAGCAAATTGAGCGTCGTATTTTTTTACATTCAGCAAAACGTAATTATTTTTATCGGTTAAAAGTTTTCTCAAACCAGTAGGACCGAAATTTGTTTCTGATAATTGCGTTGCAGGTTTTCCTTTCGGATTTCCAGCTGCATAATATTCACCTTCGTAATAAAATAATCTATTTTCGCTCAATAGAAAAGTGATTGCATGATTAATCTTTGTTTCCTTGGGTGGAGGAACATCTTTGTCAATTTTAGCAGGGTAAATTAAACTCATCACCTTCGGTTTACTAAAAGTAGACGTCATGACAAAGAATGTTAATAATAAAAAAGCTAAATCAACAAGAGGAGTCATATCAACTCTTGTAGAACCTTTCTTTGCACGTTTTTTCCCTTCTTTTTCATGGCCTCCGCCACCTTCTCCCATGTCTGCCATAGTACTATTGTTTTTCTCCTTTGCCAGCTTCTAAAGAAGTGACAAAGTTTAAATTATTTAAATCTAAATCTCTAAATGTTTCAATTACTTTCTTGACATGACCATAAAGAGCTTTTCCATCCGCTTTCAAAATGAATTTTGGTTTAAATTCGTTCATTTCCACTTCTGGATCTTTGTCTGCAGCTTCTTCGTATTTCAACTTTCCAGCAGCAGTACCTTCTCTATTTCCAAAGTCAATCCAATCTTTCAATTGATTATTAATTGAATCATTAGGAATTGAAAATCCTGTTTTTTTCCTTTCTTCAGCACTTAAATTTAGGTAGGCAGGTAATTGTTGAATAGAACATCCGAAACTTGGTAATGTGCTAAATTTCTTGTAATGTTCATCAGAAAATCCAACTTTGTATTTCGCAGACATACTCTTCAATACTCTTACTCTTGCATCTTCACCAGCTGTAAATCCGTAAAAAACCCGCCCTCCTTTATTTATGGTAATCAGTACCACATTTTTCGGTGTTTCTAAGTCAGCAATACTCGAAGGAGTATCAATAACGACCGGTTCTTCTGAACGGAAATTAGCTGTAAGCATAAAGAAAGTTACCAATAAGAAAGCTAAATCTACCATTGGTGTCATATCAATAGTAGGAGTTCCTTTAGGTCCTTTTATTTGAGCCATTTCGTTCTTTTATATATTAATAAATACTAGCTTTTAAAACAAAAGCAATGTCTTATTTAGCAGAAGCTGTAAAATCTTGTACAATTGTAAAAGATGCTTCATCCATGCTATGTGTAATTTGATCAACTTTAGTAGAGAATAAGTTGAAGAAAATAATTGCAATTGTAGAAGCGAAGATACCTAAAGCTGTGTTAATAAGTGCTTCAGAAATACCTGTCGCTAATTGCGCTGTATCTGGAGTACCAGCTGACATCGCAGCAAATGATTTAATCATCCCTAACACTGTTCCAATCAAACCAATTAAGGTAGCAATCGAAGCACATGTAGAAAGAATTACTAAGTTTTTTGACAACATTGGTAATTCTAATGCAGTCGCTTCTTCTAGTTCCTTTTTAAGTGTTTCAATTTTTTGCTCTTTATTCATTTCTGTCTCAGCTTGCATGTGCTCGTATTTGGTCAAACCAGCCAATACTACATTCGCTAAAGACCCTCTTTGCACATCACACTCTTCTTTAGCAACTGAAATTTCTTTGCTGCCCATTAAGTTCTTGATTTTTACAACAAATTTGTTGATGTTTCCTTTTCCTTTTGCTTTTGCTAAACTGATGAAACGTTCAACCGTAAAAATAATTACGATAAAGTTAACAGCTAATAAAAAAGGAACAATAATACCTCCTTTATATACGATAGCTAAAAAATTACCTTCTAAAGGTTCTCCGGTGTTATCACTCATTCCTGGAAGCCCACTTCCTTTGACGAAATTATTAGCGTCTCCAAAAATGTATTTATAAACGATAAAACCAATAACTAAAGCAATTGCAATAGCGATTGATGAAACTAATGATGAAAAACCTCCTGTTGTTTTTTGATTTGTACTCATAATTTGAATTTTTATTTTTAAGTAAAATTTTATCCGACAAACATAATAAAAAGGTTTTAAATAACCTTAAAAAAAAATAATATTATCGGCATTATTGTCTAAACGGTCTTATTTTAAAATTATTTTATTTTTACTGTTAATTCCTCATCATTTTACTATTAATCACATATTAATTCTTTAATCAATACTCATTTTCATAGGCCGATATGAAATAAAACCAATCTTCCATTTCAGAACGATGCCATCCAAAAAAAAGCGGGAAGAAATTAATTTCCTTTTATTTCAAATTCGGTTCTCCTGTTTTGCTGCCTTCCTTCATCAGATGAATTAGAGTTAACTGGTTTTGAAGCACCGTACCCTTTTGCTGTCAAACGAGTTGGCGCTATTCCTTTGTTTTTTAGATACGTTACAACTGCTTCTGCTCTTTGCTGCGATAATGTCTCATTAATCGCTGCCGAGCCGGTGTTATCAGTATGACCAGATATCTCAATTTTCAACGTTGGAACATCTTTTAATAATTTTACAATTCGGTCGAGTTCGCCATTTGACTCCATTCGCAAGGTTGATTTCCCAGTATCAAAAAAGACGTTTCTTAATGCGATCTTGCTGCCTATAGCAATGTTTTTTAATTCAATTACTTTATTTACCAAATTATCTCCGCTTCCTGAAGGGATATCAAAGTTCTCTGAATGGAAAAGGTATCCTTTAGATTTTACGGCGATTCCATAATTTTTGCCAGACACTAAGGTGATTATAAATTTACCTGTTGCGCTATTTGTAGTAAAAGTTTCGATTACTTTTCCTGTCAAATTATCATTGATTTCAATTTCTGCTTCAATCGGTTTTTTTGTCAGAGCATCTATCGTGATTCCTTTAAAAACAGTAAAAGATTTTGTATGAACTACTACAGATGCTTCAATTTGATGATCTTTCATAGGCATGGCAATCGATGAAAGTAAAAAGTCTTCCATGTCTATAATTGGTTTTTTTTCTGGTCCCCAAAAAGTTACTTTATAAATATCATAGCCTCCTTTCCCTCCAGCTCGATTCGATGAAATGTAGGCAAATTTCCCATTGGCCGTGGGTGAAAAAAAGAAATCATCGTAGGGTGTATTAATAGGGTATCCTAAATTTTGGGGCGTTGTCCAGATACCTCTTGATTTTCTTGAAACAAAAATATCATATCCACCAATAGATTCATTTCCTTCCGATGCAATGTACATCGTTTCTCCATCAATTGTTAAATAGATAGGTCCATCATTGAATTTAGAATTCATTTGAACCATTGTTACTCCAGCTTGGTAATCTTGGTTCAATTTACTTTGCATTCCTGATTGATAAATATCAAAACCAGCGCCACGGTTATCATTATCCCTAGTGTAATAAAGACTCCAACCATCATCGCTGTAACTTGCGTATTGTTCGTTTGCTTTTGGAGAAGAAATTTGAAAGTTGAAAATTTTAGGTTCTGACCAACTTGTTCCTTTCAATTGACTTTCATAAATATCTTTTTGACCACCTGATTCTCGATGCAATAGCATTTTCGTTCCATCAAAACTTAGGTTATTTGATATGTCATCTAGTAGAGAATTTACACCACCAGCAACTTGTTGTGGAGCTGACCACACTCCATTATTTAAAGTTGATGAATAAATATCATTGTCATAAGAGCCAAATTCATTAATTGGATGACCATTCTCTCTATTGGAGGTAAGAATTAATTCTGACCCATCTGTTGAAATAGAAGGGGCGAAATCGTTCGCTGACGTATTTAATTCTGGAACAAGATCAATCCATGCTCTTATTGGAGTAGAAAAAGAGGTTTTGCCTGATGCACATTCTTTCTTTCTTTGCGTCACAAATTTAGCGAAATCGTCCGCTTTTTTATATTCAGTTTCGAACAACACATATGATTTAGTTGCGTCATCGAATTTTCCTTCTAATTGCATGGCATACCCATAAAAATAATTTAAAAAAGGATGGCATAAAGGATCTAAGGTTTTAGCCTTTTTTATAAATTCGATGGATTTGAAGGGATTACTCGAATTTGCATAACAAGCGCCAACTTTAAAGTTTAATTCGGCATTGTTGGGGTTGAATTTTTGAGCAACTTCATATTCCTTCAGCGCTTTTTGATAATTAAGGCCAGGACTTTTAACCAGAAAAAATGCTTCATTTCCAAGTTTAAAGAATTCATCTCCTTTTTCAATAGCTTCTTCTGCTTTCTTTAATCCTTCTTTATTGTCTTTGAAATTAGAGGATTTAAACTCTATGTTTTGTCCGTAAAATGAAGAACTAAGAGCTATAATTATAAATGTGTAAAATATTTTTAACATGTTTTCGGCGAATTAATTGTTGCAATTTTCTGAATAAAATGTTTTCCCAAGTTCAGCACCTAGATCTTTTGCCTTATGCCAATCTTGACAAGCCCCTTCCATATCGCGAAGCATCTCTTTTGCAATTCCTCGGTTGACATATGCACTTGCGTAATTAGAATCATTTGTAACGGCGGTGTTTGCTAGTTCAAGTGCTTTTTTATAGTCTTTTTGTTTGAAATAAATAGAACTTAGATTGGAGGAAGCAGGAGCATACTTTGGATTAATTTGCAAGGCCTTTTCAAAATCTTTTTTCGCATCCTCTACTTTTCCTTGCTCTAATTGCGAGACACCTCGATTATTATAGGCTAAATAAAAATTAGGGTCAACTGAAATGGCGCGATTAAAAGCTGCATTTGCTCCCGCATAATCTTTCATTTTCTTTTTTGTTGTTCCAATATTATTGAGCACGAAAGCTAATTTTGGATTTTTTTTCACGGCTTCTTCGTAATCAAGAATTGCCTTCGGATAGTTGTTCATCATTCTGTAACAGCTGCCCCGATCATTGTAGGCAAAAGCAAAATTAGGATCCAAATTGATGGCCGTTGTAAAATGTTTGATCGCTTCGGAGTAATCTACTTGTAAAAACTTTAACGTTCCATAATTATAATATGCTTTTGGATTTTTTGGATCAATTTGAATGGATTTATCATAATCTTTTTCTGCTCTTAAATAATCATTAGCACCTTGCAAAGCTCTTGCGCGTTGAAAATATGCTTTTGAGTAATCTGGATCTATCCGGATCAATTCATCCAATGTGCTGATAGCATCTTTGTATTTCCCAACTTCATTTTCAGCAACTCCTTTGTTATAAAAAGCTGCAGTAAAATGCGGGTCGGCTTGAATTGATTTACTAAATTGCTCAATAGCAGCGGAATAGGTTTTTTCTCCAAACAACTGTATTCCTTTGTTGTAAAATTCTTGACTTTGAGCAGTCAATGCATTTTTAGTATTCAAAGCTGCAATAGAATCGCTATAGGCTTTTTCACTTGGAGTCAATTCTTCAAGTTGAGAAATACTCAAAAAGGGAATAAGGAAGAAGGTGAGCAGAAATAAATGATTTTTGATTTTCATAGTTGTAATTTTTTACATATTAATTTGATAAGTTCGACTATTGTTTAGCGGTCCGAAATTACAAAGATCAAGCCATTAATTGCTGAATAAGTTTTCAACAATTATTCTTATTTTATGATGTTACGAATTAAATATTCTTATAGATTTAGAAGCCCTATTTTAAATTACTACCTTTATCGCACTAATAATTAGAGTATGTCAAAAGAAGTATATATTATTGATGGAGTCAGAACGGCAATTGGTAATTTGGGAGGTGCATTATCTTCTGTTCGTGCGGATGATTTAGCCGCTAATGTTATAAAAGCGCTAATGGATAAGCACCCCAATCTAAACCCACTTGAGATTGAAGGTGTTGTTTTTGGTTGTGCTAATCAGGCAGGAGAAGACAATCGTAATGTCGCAAGAATGGCTGGTTTATTGGCAGGTTTACCTTCACGAGTGAGTGCTGAGACTGTAAATATTTTATGTGCTTCAGGAATGGCAGCTACAATCAATGCCACGCGCGCTATCAAAGATGGATGCGGTGACTTATTTATCTCAGGAGGAGTGGAACACATGACGCGGGGACCTTGGGTGATTTCAAAAACCTCTACAGCATATGGCAGAGATGCACACATGTTCGATTCTTCCTTTGGTTGGAGATTTATTAATCCAAAAATGGAAGAAGTATACGGCGTTGATAGCATGGGAATGACCGCTGAGAATTTAGTTGATTTATATGGAATTGAACGAGAAGCACAAGATAAATTTTCAGCATGGTCACAAGCGAAAACTGCAGTTGCTATGCAGTCTGGTCGATTAGCTGAAGAGATTATTCCAGTAATTATTCCCCAAAAGAAAAAAGAACCCATCCTCTTTTCTGTAGATGAATTTGCGCGACCAGAAACAACATTAGAATCTTTAGGAGCATTAAGACCAGCTTTTAAGAAAGATGGAACGGTAACTGCCGGAAATTCTTCGGGATTAAATGATGGAGCGGCTGCTATTTTGCTTGCTTCAGGTGATGCCGTGACGAAACATTCTTTAAAGCCTCTAGCTCGAATTGTTTGTGCGGCTTCTGCAGGCGTAGAACCGAGAATAATGGGAATAGGACCAGTAGAAGCGATTAAAAAAGTTCTTGACCGATCTGGTTTAACGCTTGATCAAATGGGTATTTTGGAATTAAATGAGGCTTTTGCTGCGCAAGTTTTGGCGTGCACACGTGCTTTAGGAATTGCCGATGATGACCAACGAATAAATCCAAATGGAGGGGCAATATCATTGGGACATCCGCTCGGAATGACGGGAGCTCGAATATTATATACTGCTGCTTTGGAACTTCAAAAAACAAATAAACGATATGCGTTGGTTAGCATGTGTATTGGTGTTGGCCAAGGTTATGCGACAATACTTGAAAGGGTGTAAGTTCGATTTTCAACCTACACGTGACTTTATACGTTAAGAAACTAAAATGATTACTAACTAATTCGAATAACAAAATAAGATCTTATGAAATACTTTGTTTTTTCAGCTTGTTTTTTGTCACTAGTTTTGTCTTGCAAAAAAAGGCAATCTGTTTGGGATTCTGATTGGACAGCGCCTATTGTAAACGATACCATATCATTGAATAAATATGTAAATGACTCGACTTTAGCTATTTCAAGTTCAGGTTTTTATGAAATGGATCTTCATCGAAGCCTCATTGATATAAGTTTAGCTTCACTTATTGCTCTACCAGATACTACGATTAATAAAAATTTTTCAATTGCTTTTTCATCATATGTTGTTGCTCCAGGTACAAGTTTTGTGAATTCAACGGAAGAAAATACGATGAATTTTGAAGATGTTGAATTAAAGAAAACTCGTTTACAAAAGGGTTTTATAGATGTTAAATTACAAAACCCACTCGCTACTAAAGTTGTTTTTACGATAAAATTACCGGGAGTAACGAAAGATGGACTTGATTTTGAGCAATCGTACATCGCTCCTGCAGGATCAATTGAAAACCCTGGAATTGTAGAAGGAACCGTTGATATTTCAGGTTATTTTATGGATTTGACAGGGATTTCGGGGGGTGATTTTAATAAATTACAATCTTCGTTAACAGTAAAAACGGATATTGCTGGACCTACAATAACAATGACAAATAGCGATGTTACGAAGATATCAGCTACGCTTCGGGGAATAAAAATGGATTATGCTAGGGGTTATTTTGGAAATAAAGTAATCTCAGACACAACAGAAACGACAATTGATTTTCTTACGCATTTAACAAGTGGATTGATTGATTTATCCTCTGCTAACTTAAGTTTTTCCATTTCGAATGGTTTCAAGATTCCAGCAAAAGCGACATTGACAGTTATTAGTAATGAAAATTCAATAGGAAATGTTGTGCCTTTGACCGTTTCGTCCTCGAATTTATTTCAGTTTGGTGAAGCATTTAATATCGATCCAGCAACTGGCGGGTGGACAGATCTTTCTTCGAGCGTAAAAACGATAAACTTTAATGAACTGAATAGCAATGTCGAATCCTATTTGGAAAATTTAGGTGCAAAACAAAAAATAGGATATTCAATTCAATTAAATCCATGGGGAAATACTTCCGGTGGTTGGAATGAGATTTTTCCGAACAGTCATTTAAAAGTTTCTATTGATGCATCCTTACCATTGCTTATTGGAGCGGATGGTTTGACAATACGAGATACATTTGATTTTAATGTGAAACAGAATACTGCTAAGACGCACGTAGTTTCTGGAGAATTAATTTTAAAAGCAACCAATGGTTTTCCAATGTCTGGGAAGATTTCTTTAAAACTTTTGGATGTCAGCGGCTCGGTGGTTGGCACAGTGAATGGCTCTCAAGTATTGCAATCCTCACTTTTTGGAAATACATTCTCAAGCACTGGAGTTCAAACATGTGTTTCTGAAATTCACTTTTCACTTCCAGAAGCAATTATTAGTAAATTAGAGCAAATCAAAAAAGTCTCCATCATGGCTGAGTTTAACACTCCTAATCCTTCGTCTGGCTTGAGCGAACAAGTATTAATCTCGGAAGGCGCTTTTTTAGGGGTCAAATTAAAAGGTGCATTTAAAGTTGAAAATCGATATTAGAACGAAACAGCCATGCTTAGAAACAGAAAAAGTAATGAAGATCTGAAAGGAGTGTTAATGTATGACATTTGTAAAACAAAGTATTGCATATGAAAGGTAAAATATTTCTAATTCTGATTTTAATCGCAAATTTTTGTTTCTCACAGCAATTTATTCCTGTTCAGCATGATACGACACTGTATTCTCATGAAATAATTTTAACAGGAATGGCTGAAATCAGTTCTTCTGCATTAAAAAATGAATTTACAAATAAATTGATTTATGGCGGGTTTATCTCTGATCAAATTAAAAATCAAACGTTTGATAAACATAAAAATGTTAATCGTTTTGGGTTGGATATAACGACTGAGTTGGAATATAGAAATATGAAAGTGAATGCGTTCAGAAATGATAAGATTGGTTTCTTGGTAAAAGGCGGCTATTCTATTCTTGGTTCAGCGATTTACACGAAAGATGCTTTTGGTTTAGTATTTTATGGTAATTCTAGTTATTTAGGGGAGACAGCAGATTTGACTGGATCTCAATTTTCATTTATATCTTTTCAAAAAGTAGGATTTGGGATCATTAATAAGAAAACAAAATCGAATATTTCGTTGAATCTATATAATATTAGTGATTTTACCAATGGCTTTTTGAGGAATGGTTCCGTGACTACAAATGAAGATGGAACTTCTGTAGAAGTGAAATTGGATGGAGCATTAAATTCAGCAGTAGGAAATTCGTTTTCAAAAGGAATAGGATTGGGAGTTGATTGCGATTACCGAATTCCTTTTATTGGAACAAATAATAAAAAAGTAACTGTTCAATTTCTAGCGAAAAATATTGGAGTAGCTAATTATTATTCGGGGATTCAACAATATA
>CAMDAO010000004.1 GCA_945888595.1 Chryseobacterium gleum
ATTTCTTAATCCTTTAAAAAAATGTTCAACCTCAGCTGAAAAGTCGAACAGTTTTCATTTTTTACGATGTAAAGATAAAAAAGTCATTAGATATATGTGCAAAGTTTGAGTCACTTTTTACATAATTTGTATAATATCCTTTTTCTTGCTCCTCAAGTTTTGAATTGTCGTCATCTTGTTTTAAACCTATTAATGGCAGAGTATTTAATTACCAATTTCATTTTCGAAAATTGTCCTAACTTTGTGATATTATAAAATAGATTCAAAATGTTATACATAGATATTTTTGCCTTTAATCAATTTCAGGAAAATACATACGTTGTTTCTGATGAACAAAAAAATTGTGTCATAATTGATCCAGGATGTTACGAAAAAGAGGAAGAGGACTCCATTTTAGCTTTTATCAAGGAGAACGATTTAAAACCTTTAGCTTTATTGAATACGCATGCCCATATTGATCACGTGCTTGGAAATTCATTCATTCTAAAAGAATTTAAGGTGGATTATTACCTGCATAGTGAAGATCTTCCGACTTTAAATGCGGTTTCAAATTATGCCCATTTATATGGTTTCCCTGGCTATAAAACGTCTCCTCAACCCACAAAAATACTGAAGGGTGGCGAGAAGTTAATATTTGGAGAAATTGAATTTGATGTCTTATTTACTCCTGGACATGCACCTGGACACGTTGTTTTTTACAATGCGGAAAACAAATTTATCATCAATGGAGATGTATTATTCAAAGGAAGTTATGGTCGTGTTGATTTGCCTGGAGGAAGTATGGATGTCCTAAAAAAATCGATTAAAGAAATAATGTTTGCGCTTCCAGAAGATACAGTTGTGCACTGCGGCCATGGCCCAGAAACAACAATCGGTGTAGAAAAACGTTCGAATTATATTCTACAAGATTAAGTCATCTACTTTAAAAAGATGATTTTCACCTACTAAAAAAAGAAGAAAACGATGAGGATTGCCATAAATACCCGCTTTTTAATTTCGACCAAGATGGAAGGGTTTGGCTGGTATACCTATGAAATTGTTAGGCGACTTGTTGAGAATCATCCTGAACATACATTTATCTTATTTTTTGATAGACCATTTGACCCTAAATTCATCTTTGGTCCGAATGTGACTCCAGTAATCCTTCGGCCTGCTGCTAGACATCCGATTTTATTTATTCTGTGGTTTGAATTTGCCATTTATAAAGCGTTGAAAAAACATGAAGTAGATGTTTTTCTTTCACCCGATGGATACCTCTCAATTCGTTCAAAAATTCCGCAAATAGCAGTAATACATGATCTCAATTTTGAACATTATCCAAAAGACATTCCCTTTTCAGCACGCGTATATTTACGTTACTTTTTTCCTCGTTTCGCAAAAAAAGCGGCAAAAATTATTACCGTTTCAAATTATTCGAAACAAGATATTGTAAAAACGTATGAAATACATGCAGATAAAATAACAGTTGCTTGGAATGGTGCTTCTGATGTTTTTGTCCCCTTGTCTATCGATAATCAAAAAGCGATTAGAGAAAAATTGACAAATGGCAAACCCTATTTTTTATTCGTAGGCGCGCTTCATCCAAGAAAAAATATTACCCGTTTAGTTGAAGCATATGAAAAATATAGAGCGACAGAAAATCCTACGCATGAATTAGTGATTGTAGGCGAAAATTTGTGGAAAAATTCGAGCGTTCAATTTTCGATTTCTGATGCGGTGAAACAAACGGTTCATTTTACGGGACATTTACCTTTGGAAGAATTAGCGGAAGTGATGGGCGCGGCCTCTATTCTCACATTTATTCCCTATTTTGAAGGGTTTGGGATTCCATTGGTGGAAGCTATGAAATGTGCAGTTCCTATACTTTCTGGAAATTTAACTTCGTTGCCTGAAGTAGGTGCTGATGCCGTTGAATATTGTAATCCATTTGATGTACAAGAAATTTTTAAGAAAATGAATTCTCTCTCAAACAATGAAAAGATTCTTGAAGAATTATCTAGTAAAGGTTTACAAAGATCGAAAGAATTCTCTTGGGATACTTCGGCTGTAATTGTTTGGAATGAAATCGAAAAAATCGTTAAGAAGTCTAAAATTTAAATTTTATTCCGAGTGTATGTTGCATATAGTTAGAACCTTCTTTTGCTAAACAAAACTTTCCAACTGATTTAATATCGATTCCTAAACGTTTTCCTACCCAAAAAGTTGATCCAAAACCAATATTACCCGTTGGAACCACTTTTTCTCCTCGAAGGGTTGCTCCAAAACCCGCAACTAGAGCAGGATCGAACCAATACATCTTTTTATACAGCGCATTAAAATGAAATTTTGCGTTTAAGTCTAGGGAGAGAAAAACTCTATTTCTATTGATTGTTGAACCGTCGATAAGCGTCCCGATTTGATATGAATTTACAGATTGACATAATTCTACACTTATACTTTCCTTCCAATAATTTTCAATGGTAAAAGCTGTCGGAAAAGGTAAAATATTCCAACCTTTAGTGACATTAAAAAAATCGTTCGATTTTCCATCATCATCAACAGCACTAAAACTCATCCCGAGTACCCATTGTTTTGCTGTACATTGAGCATTTGTTTGATAAACAAAAAGGAAGAAAAAAAGAATAATTTTGACTGTTTTCATATTTTTTTATTGTGTTTTTACCTCTAATTATTACTTTCTGATGAAACAAATTTACAACAATAAACAAGAAATTAGTAAAACTATTAAAATTTAAATAACACTAGGTTGTGAATTAATATTGGTGATTTATCCCTATTTTTGCAACAGTATTTATGCCATTATATGCAGGTTCCGTAGTTCAAGGGATAGAATAGAAGTTTCCTAAACTTTTGATACAGGTTCGAGTCCTGTCGGAATCACAATTTACTCTTCGTGCAGATAAAAAGAAATCCTGATGCACTAGAACCTATATCGAACCACGATTTTATCGGTCATATTTGTATTTCCTAATCGGTTTGGAAATGGAATTCATCTGTTCTATATTATACGTTTGTGCGGGGAAAACTAAAATATGCACGCATCATGCTGCTATTGGGTTATGAGTATCGCATGGCAGAAACTTTGCTAAAAAAATATTTTTAATTAATTTGGATATTTGAAAAATAAATTTATCTTTGAGAATCACTACTAAGAGTATAATTCAACCTTATTATTTACTTATCAATAAACAGAATAGCCGAAAACTGAATAGAGTAGGCATTAAATATATAAATCAATCAAAATGGCAGAACAAAAACCAGCACAATCAAAAACAACAATGGCAATAATTTGCTTTTTCTTAGGAGGTCTAGGTATTCATCGATTTATGATGGGGCATACGGGAATTGGAATTTTAATGATTTTAACTGCAGGATGCTGTGGAATCTTAACATTAGTTGATTTCATTCGAATACTTATGGGTAGTCTGAAAATGGCTGACGGAAGAGACTTAGTTTAAAATATAGGGGGAGAAAAATCTCCCCCTTTAATGTATCTGAATCATGAAACAAGATAACGAAAAATACTGCACGGAATGCGGCGAGTTAATTAATATTAAAGCTGAAATCTGCCCAAAATGCGGGGTCAGACAACAAGTGCATGCAACCCTTGTAAGTGCAGAAACAACTGAGCAGAGGAATAGATGGATTATTTGTTTACTTCTTTGCTGGTTTCTTGGGGTTTTTGGTGTTCATCGATTTTACACAGGACATACAGCACTAGGAGTATTCCAACTGCTGACATTTGGCGGTTGTGGAATATGGGCATTAGTAGATTTTATTATTATAGTATCCGGGAATTTCAAAGACGCAGAAGGGAACCCAATAAAAAATGTATAATACAATAATAAAATATATTGCTAAGAACAAATTTTTATTGATTGTAGGTTTTTATTTTTTGTTCTCGGCGATCCTAAAAGCAGTTGCAGAAATAGATATTTGTATTCCTTGTTTATGGAAGTCGATATTTGGCTTTCAGTGTCCCGGTTGCGGCTTAACAACTGCCTTTATAAGTCTGTTAGATTTAAACTTTAAAAATGCGTTTGAAAGCAATTGGTTAATATTTATTATTTTGCCATTTGGGATTTATTATATTACGAAAGACTATTTTAAATTCAGAAGAAAACACAACGTATAAACTTACCTGCTAGCTTATAAAAGAAATCCCCACGTTTGTCGCACGGAATAATAAAAAGGGCATAGATATAGTTGAATAGCGAAAGATTATTGAGATCTATTTATCCTAATTTGTGCTTTTTTACTTTGAAATGACGGCACCAATTAGGTCAAAACAAGTAGGATGATTCAAGAGAATTCCAAAAAAATTCTACACACAATAAATCATCGAAAATAGTAAAAAAGCCTTCTACAAAAGTCACCTGCTTTTTTTAAAGATGCGCAAAAATCCAGAACGTCGAAGATTCTTACTGAAAAACGGTACGAATGAAAAACGAGTTACAAAAAAAATAATGATATTTGTTGTAATATACTACAATTTTATACCTCGGCTTCTTGGCTAAGAATGAAATGGGCAGACACAAATTAAAATGAATGATAATCAAACAAGAAAATGTAGATAGTATGAACGATATAAATTGTCCCCATTGCAAGAGAGTTTTTAAGGTCGACGAGGCTGGTTTTGCAGATATTTTGAAACAAGTTCGTGACCATCAGTTCGAGGAAGAATTGACACAGAGATTGAATCTTGCTGAAAAAGAAAAAGAAAATGCGGTTCAACTAGCTGAAGCAAATCTTAGAAATTCACTACAAGAAAATCTAGCGAAAAAAGATCAAGAAATCATCGAATTGCAAGCAAAAAATGAGCGAGACCTTTCTGAACAGTTAGCGAAGAAAACAGCGGAAATTGCTGAAATGAAATCGAAAATTGAGAAAGCAGAAATTGAAACGAAACTGACTGTAACAGAAGCTGTCCAAAAAATTGAAAAAGAAAGAGATGAGTTGGCCAACAATCTGAAAAATAAAGAAACAGAAAAACAATTACTTGAAAAATCGTTAAACGAAAAATATTCTGCTGAACTAAAGACAAAAGAAGATATTATCAAGATGAAGGACGAGGAAATTGCTCTTCGCAAGGATATGAAGCTCAAGCTATCGACTAAAATGATTGGCGAAACCCTTGAACAACATTGCGAAACCGAATTCAACAAACTACGAGCAACCGCTTTTCAAAAGGCTTATTTTGAAAAAGATAATGATTCAAAATCAGGAAGTAAAGGTGATTTTATCTACCGAGAAATGGATGATTCAGGGAATGAAATCATTTCAATCATGTTTGAAATGAAGAATGAAGGAGATGAAACTGCTTCAAAAAAAAGAAATGATGATTTTCTCAAAGAACTGGACAAAGATCGCACAGAAAAAAAATGTGAGTATGCTGTTCTGGTTTCACTATTGGAGTCTGAAAGCGAGTTCTATAACTCTGGTATTGCTGATGTTTCTTATAAATACCCAAAAATGTATGTGGTTCGTCCTCAATTTTTCATTCCTATTATCACACTTCTTCGGAACGCAGCTATGACTTCTCTAAAATATAAATCAGAACTTGCGCTGGTAAGAAATCAAAATGTAGATATTACCAATTTTGAAGATAAAATGAATACATTTAAAGAAGGATTTGCTAAGAACTATGAATTAGCAAGTCGCAAATTTAAAGAGTCTATTGATGAAATAGATAAAACGATTATTCATCTCCAAAAAACAAAAGACGCGCTTTTATCTTCTGAAAATAATCTTCGTCTGGCAAATGACAAAGCAGATGGTCTAACTATCAAGAAATTAACGCATGGCAATCCAACAATGAAAGCAAAGTTTGAAGAGCTATCAGGTACTACTGAATCAACTTTAGAGGATTGAAAGAAAACGCGTATTGAATCAAAGAGACGAATTAGCTAAAATTTAGCAGAATTTCATTTCTCAGCAGAGGCTTATGCATCTTAATGTGTAGAATTTGAAAAATCAAAAAGATGCATAGGCAATTAGGATATATAGAAAATAAAAAGTATGTTTAAAAAAAGAATAGTGCTTTATTATACGTTTCGCAGATTAAAATACGATGATAAACAATTTTTGGTTCATTGATTGCATACAATTATCGTGGAGACAAGAAAACCACATAAAAAACAGGGAGCATTCTGAAAATCCTTAAGAGTAGGAAGTAAATTTAATAATGAAGTACAATGAAAAATTTAATCATAGTGGCAACGATACTATTTTCATGTACTATTGCTAGTGCACAAAAAATATTCAGTGTCAACAGCCAATCATATGCGGATGTTAAAGTATATGTAGTTAGCAGTGAATCATATGCAGACTTATTAGTTTATAAAGTTAGTAGCGAATCGTATGCTGGAAAGAATGATGGAAAGTGGTATTTTGTTTCTAGTGCATCGTATGCAAAAAAGAAAATTTATTTTGTTTCTAGCGAATCCTATGCGGATCTAAAAATTTATTTCGTTAATAGTGAGTCTTATGCTGGATGGAAAAATAGAAGTAAAATGCATCTTATGGAATGATTTATTCCTCTGCAACGGGAATACATTTTTGAAATTTTGAGTGCATTATAACTCCCACTTTTACTTCCGAAATTGTATGAAAACTTGACCTTGCCTTGAACTAGCTCATACTAATCGAGATTTTTTTTTTGCAAATTATATAGAATAAATCTCTTATAACTAACATTGAGAACTTAGGGAACATTTGGCTTTTGAGCAAACTCAAATTCATCGGCATTATTTTCCAACATGTCCAAAATGTCTAGTATTTCTTGCAATTCATAGGTTGAAACCAATTTTAATCGATGCTCTTTAAAATGAGCAATCCCTTTAAAATAGTTCGTGTAATGTCGCTTCATTTCATTTATTCCTAGTCCTTCTCCTTTCCAGCGAACACTCATTTCTAAATGATCGCGTGTTGCTTGAACTCGTTCTTTCACACCAGGAGCGGCTAAATGCTGACCCGTTTTTAAAAAATGTTTCACTTCATTAAAAAACCAAGGATAACCTATACTTGCGCGACCAATCATAATGCCGTCAACACCGTATTTATTTTTGTATTCTACTGCTTTTTCTGGACTTGTAATATCGCCATTTCCAAAAATAGGAATATGCATTCTTGGATTATTTTTCACTTCTCCAATCAATGTCCAATCTGCCTCTCCTTTATATAATTGTTGACGAGTTCGACCATGAATCGAAATGGCTTCCACGCCCACATCTTGCAAACGCTCAGATGTATCGACAACAAATTTCGATTTATCATCCCACCCCAAACGGGTTTTAATGGTCACTGGAAGGTTGGTGATTCTGACAATCTCATCCGTCATTTTTATTAACTTTGGGATGTCTTGCAACATACCAGCGCCTGCGCCTTTGCAGGTTACTTTCTTAACAGGACAGCCAAAATTAATATCAATAATATCTGGATTCGTTTTTTCTATAATTTGAGCGGCTGTTTTCATGCTTTCAATATCATATCCAAAAATCTGAATTCCTACCGGTCTTTCATATTCGTAGATGTCTAATTTCTGCACACTTTTCGCCGCATCTCTTATCAAGCCTTCAGAAGAAATAAATTCTGTATACATTAAATCTGCCCCGTGTTTTTTGCATAGAGCTCGGAAAGGTGGATCACTCACATCTTCCATTGGAGCAAGTAATAATGGGAATTCACCCAACTCGATATTTCTAATTTTAACCATTGACCCCGCAAAGATACAGGTTTTTTCGTCCTCTTGAAACCCTTTTTGCTTTTGCTTGTCAAATTCACAGTCTTTTGAAAATAAATTGGCACTTCTTCCATCAGAAAAATACATCCAACTACACTTTTATTCATACTTGTATTTATATGCACGTAAAACTTTCAAAAGAATTGCCTTCTTTATACTATTTACTCGATATTATTAATAAATTTGAACTTGCTTTTTTTAAAATCAAACGCTAAAATTAAATAAATGAACTATTGTAAATCTATTGTCGTTATTGCGCTAGCCAGTGTTTCCCTTTCAAATTGTACAAACAAAGAAATTCCTTTTGTTGATCCATTGATTTCTCACAGAGATACTACGGTAAATGCCTCAGATGATTTTTTCTTATATGCAAATGGAGGCTGGTTTAAAGCAAATCCTATTTCTTCTAGTGATAGAAGCAATGGTATTTTTAATACAATTGGCGACACAATCAATAGCCAAATAAAACAAATTTGTGAAAGGTCTGCCGCAGATACAGAAGCTACAGTAGGAAGTAATAAACAAAAAATTGGTGATTTTTATTCATCAGGAATGGACACGGTTTCGATTGAAAACGCAGGATTAACACCTCTTCATACAGAAATGAAATCGATCGATAGAATCGTTGATGGACCTTCTTTGATGTCAACAATAGCTCATTTGCAAACAATTGGAGCAAGTCCAGCATTTTCTTTTTACGTTTCTCAAGATGACAAAATCAGTTCAAAACAAGCTGTTTTTTTCAGACAAGGTGGATTAGGGTTAGGCGATCGTGATTATTATTTTTTGACGGATGATAGAACAAAAAATATACGAAAAGAATACGAAAAGCATTTGCAAGCGATGATGCAATTCACAGGTGAAAAGAAGGAAACTGCTGCGAAAAGTGCTAGTTTGATAATGAAATTAGAGATGGATTTAGCAAAAGCCTCAAGAAAATTAGAAGCTCTAAGAGATCCGCTAGGGAACTATAATAAAATGAGCGTATCTCAATTTAATAGCTCAACTCCGAATATTTCATGGTCCGAAATTTTAAAAACAATCGGTCTAAAACAGGTCGATTCAGTGATCGTTGGTCAGCCAGAATTTTTTACTGCTTTAAATAAATTAGTGAAGAAATACACTATTTCTGAATGGAAAACATACTTAAAATGGGATTTAATCAATTCATATTCTAGTTTTTTAAACAAAGAAATTCGCGATCAAAATTTCAAGTTTTTCGCCACCGTAATGGGAGGTGTTAAACAACAAAAGCCACGTTGGGAAAGTGTTGTCGGTCAAACAGATGGGGCATTAGGTGATTTAATCGGTCAGGTTTATGTGGCTGAATATTTACCAAAAGGTGCAAAAGAAAAATTAATGGAAATTGGTACAAATATTAGAAATGTATTCGCGGAGCATATCAAAAAATTAGATTGGATGAGTGCGGAAACGAAGAAAAAAGCTTTGCATAAATTAAGTACTATGATTATGAAAGTTGGATACCCTGACAAGTGGAAAGACCTGAGTAAATTGAAAATTGACAGAAAATCTTATTGTGCGAATGTTATGAAAGCTAATATTTGGGGATATCAAGAAATGATTAATAAATATGGTAAACCAGTAGATAGAAATGCTTGGGATATGCAACCTCACACGTATAATGCTTATTACAATCCTAGTAATAACGAAATAGTTGTTCCTGCTTGCAATATTATTGTTCCAGGATTTGAAGGTAGAATGCCAGATGATGCGATTTTATATTCGATTATTGGAGGCTCAACTTTTGGTCATGAAATGACACATGGTTTTGATGATCAAGGATGTCAATACGATGAAATCGGAAACTTAAACAATTGGTGGACCAAAGAAGATTTAAAGAAATTTCAATCGAAAACTAAATTAATTGTTAATCAATTCAACCAATTTAAAGTACTTGGCAACAAACAAGTAAATGGAGATGCAACCCAAGGAGAAAATATTGCAGATTTAGGAGGAATTGTAATGGGATATGAGGCTTTCAAAAAGACGACCCAATTTAAATCTAACCGAAAGATTAGTGGATTAAGTCCCATTCGACGGTTCTTCTTAGGATATGCGTATGCATGGATGGTCAATATTAATGATGAATCTTTAGCGAATCAAATAATGACGGATGTGCACGCTCCTGCAAAATTTAGGATTAATGGACCTTTGAGTAATATGCCTGAATTTTATAAAGAATTTGCAATCAAAGAAGGCAATAAAATGTTCTTAGCTCCATCAAAAAGAGTGGTTATTTGGTAAGCACATTTGTTAATATAGATTAAAAACTGTCTCTTTTACACGTTGAAAGAGACGTTTTAATGCTTCTACAAATCTTCAAATTCTTCCTTCTTTTCCTTTTCAGATTCTTCCTTCATCTTTTTTAAGGCATTGCTGAATTTGGAATCTTTTTTTACTTTCTTGGTGTCTTGAATGGGTTCCTCCTTTTTAGCTGGACCAAATTCCATTTTTAATTCCTCTTTTTGTTGCTTAATTGGTTGGTATGTTTTTACAGTTGAGTCATTTTTAAACAAGCCAAATTCCGTTTTTAAAATTGATTTTGCATCTTGTTTGGCTGCTTCCCTGTTTTCCCTAGCTTGCTCTTTTTTAGCGTCTTGATCCCACTCAATTGTTGGATTATCCATATTTCCAAACATGTGAATAAAAACGTGAAGACCTGTTTTATCATCGATTATTTGCCCAAATTCTTCTTGATTTTTTTGTGTTTTTATTTCCCGAAAACGGAAATCAAAATGATAATCGATGGTGTTATCAAAATCATGTATTCCATACAATTCCATGTCTAATGCGCTGGAATGAATAAGCATCTTAGGAATTTCCAATTGACCATTTTGTATGATAAACGTATTTTCTAAGGTTTCAAATTTAAGATCAAGGAGCTTTTTTTCAAGGTCATTAATATTACTTTTTCGCACTATATATTTAGCGGCTGAGGTTTTCAAACTTTCAGTAATAGACTTAAAAGTAGAGACATTTTTTAACCTTCCTCCAATTATTTTAAGTTGAATTTGTGATTTTATCGCTTTTTTTATCACCCCCGTTTTTAAATCAAAAGGGGCTGAAAAATCTAATAGCGCGTGCGCTCTGCCATAAATATTCTCTTCGGAAATTACCTCTTGTTCAAAATTATTCCACTCTTTGAATAGCGCTTTAAACTCAATATTATCGGAAGCTAATTGCGTCGATATCGTAAAAATTTCAGGTGATTTTTCTTCAATTGTTAAAGCTCCTCGCACATCGGCATTGGCATTTTGAACCGTTAAATTAGAGAACTGAATAGCACGATTACCAAGAATCATTTCACCATTAAATCGTTTAAAATGATGCTTCTCATATTTGATATCATTCGCATTTAATGTAATATTTCCAAAAATGGTAGTCGGTAAGATCCAATCTTTTCCATCTTTAATCTGCTCTTGTTTTGTTTCCAAACTAAGATCCTGTATATCAATAAAATTTGAACTTATATCTACATCCGTTTCTAAAAGTTCATCCTTTTTTAGAAAGCCAATTACATTTTTAAAAATTCCATTTAACAGCAAATCAGAACTTCCTACATTCAAAGAAATTTTATCTAACCCGATTTCATTATCCCTTAAATAAATCGCGCCATTTAATTTTTGAAAGAATCGCTTGTCCTCTTTCATTTGCAAATTCACATTCTTCAGAAAAATATCACCTTCACATTTTTGAACCGTATATTCTACCGTATTGTCAGCCTGGCGCATTGACTGAATGTTAAAATCACTTTTTAAGTCAACTATTCCCTGGATTTTTTCTATGGTTTGAAAAGGAAATAAACTTTGCAGAACTTCTAAGTCTAATTTCCCTTTTGCCGTGCCTTCGTAAATAGGGTTGTCAAAGCGAGTAAGCATTAAATCCCCTTTAAAAGGTCCGCCGATGGTAGAAAAAGAAATATTTGAAAGACGTAAACACTCTTTATTTTTACCTCCTCGATTAGAATAACGACCATTTAAAAATAGATGTTTCAATTTCAAACCTTTAGAGGGTTCAACCAAACTCCCTTTATGAATTCCAAAAGAACAATTTACCTCAGGCGCTTCTACTGCAGCCATTGACCCCGAAATTGAAACATCAAAATTAACAGTGCCTGTTCCGCTATATTTTTTAACATCTTGAATAGAAGAATGGGCTAAATTATTCGCAACATCTTCGAGTTCTAAATCTTTTGAATGAATGGTGAAATTTAAATTTCTTGGCGTTATTTTTCCCTTAAACTCAAACGGCAGATTGGCGACATATAAAATGGCGTTAGGGATTTCAAAGATATCTGTTTCTTGATTTACTAGGATATTAATGTCAAATGCCGCCGGTTTATTTGATATCAAGGTAACACTACCACTTTTTGCTTGATTAATAAAAAATGAACTTTTACTGTGTAGCGTGAATTTTTTTTCCGAGAAAGCTCCTTGTAACTCAAGCTCGTTCAAATGTGTTGAATAATACTGACTAGAAGCCTTATTTCTAAAAGAAAATCCGATATCCTCCAAAACAACTTTTTTCAGATTTAAATTAAAATTGGATGCAGCTGTATCTTTTGTTGCTTTTAGTATATCGTAGTTATTTACTCCCTTTTTATTTACCTTAAGTTGAATTGTACCGGAAGAAACATCAATTGCTTTTACATTGTACTTTTCGTTCCATAAATCTAGTGGATTGAATTTAAGGCGGATACGTTCCGAAAATAGAAGAGTATCTTTTTTAGTAGAATTTTTATAGGAATCTTGCACAAAAACATCTTCAAAATCAACCGATAAATTGGGGAATGAACTCCAAAAAGCCAAATCAACGTGAGAGATTGAAACTTTTGCTTTTAAATGTTGGTTAACCTCCGTGATAACGTACCCACAAATATCATCTTTAAAAAAATACAGCCCTGCCGTAATGAGTAAGAAAAGACTCAATAAAGTTCCGAAAAACCATGCTCCAATTTTGATGATGCGTCTTTTCATAGTGACGGTAAAAATAGAAGAATATAGACCTAATTATGTGCTTTCAAGCTAAACTTATGAACGAGATAATGTGAAGTTTGTTGTATATCAACGATTACTAAAATTGAAGTCATTCATTTCTGGTAAAAATCGACCAAAGAAATAACCCTGTCGCCCAAGTAAAAATTGGTAATATGATACATTTGTAGTATTTTTGTGCTCTTAAAACAAGAATACATAAGATGAGTTTACTTACAGTGGGTAGTGTGGCTTTTGATGCCATTGAAACGCCTTTCGGAAAAACGGATAAAATTATTGGTGGTGCAGGAACATACATTGCACTTTCCGCGGCTTTTTATGAGCAAAATCAAAAAATTGTTTCGGTTGTAGGAGATGATTTCCCGAGAGAAATGTTGGATAAATTGGCTTCTGTAGGAGTTGACTTAGAAGGTTTACAAATCAAACAAGGTGAAAAAACCTTTTTCTGGTCTGGTCGTTATCATAATGACATGAATTCTCGCGACACATTGGTAACAGAATTAAACGTCCTAGAAAATTTTGACCCAATTATTCCTGAAAGTTACCAAGGCGTAGATTATTTAATTCTTGGAAATTTAAGTCCTCAAGTGCAAAGAAGTGTCATTGAAAGACTAACCAAACGTCCGAAATTAATCGCAATGGATACCATGAATTTTTGGATGGATATTGCTTTAGATGAATTGAAAAAAACAATCAGTTTGGTAGATGTTTTAATCATCAATGATGAAGAAGCTCGTCAACTTTCTGGAGAATATTCTTTAATGAAAGCATCGAAACTAATTCGTGCGATGGGTCCAAAATATTTAATTATCAAAAAAGGAGAACACGGCGCTTTGTTATTTAACGAAGATAAAGTTTTCTTTGCTCCAGCCTTGCCTTTAGAAGATGTTTTCGATCCAACGGGTGCTGGAGATACATTTGCTGGTGGTTTTATCGGATATATTGCGAGTACAGATGATATTTCTTTCGACAATATGAAGCGTGCTATTATCAATGGATCAGCCATGGCTTCTTTCTGTGTTGAAAAATTTGGAACAGAAAAACTATTAACGATTACAAAACAAGATGTTGAAAATAGAATTGAGCAATTTGTTGCTTTAGCTAATTTTGATATGATACAAACAACTGTAGGATAAAACCTAAATATCTGCGCTATGGAAAAAATGGCATTTTTAGAGGAATTGAACGTGTTGACGGCGAATGAAAACGTACTTTCAGTTAGTCGCGACGTGAATGAATTAAGAACGCGTTTTGACGATTATCTATTAGAAGATGAACGTAAAAAACAAGTCGCTGTTTTGGAAGCAAAAGCGAATGGAGAGAATGTAGAATTCGAACGTGAAGACGATCCAATCAGAGATGAATTCTATACCGTTTATACTGCCTATAAAGAACTTAAAAATAAAGCTGTAGCGACAAAAAACGCGTCTCAAAACGAATCTTTACTGCAGAAAAAAGCGCTTATTTCACGTTTACGTGACGTAATTTCCAAAGAAGAAAACATTGGGGCAGCATTTAGTGCTTACAAAGAAATCCATGAATCGTGGAAAAAAGTAGGAGATATTCCTCGCGAACAAAGAGATGAAATTCAATCTCAATATTCTCGTTTACTAGAAGACTTTTTCTACAACATGAAAATTTATCGTGAATTAAAAGATCATGATCTTCATAGAAATCAGCAAGTTAAATTAGATTTAATACAACAAATTCAAAATTTACTTACCGTTGAATCTGTCAAAGAAGTAGAAAAAACGATTAAATTACTTCAAAATGAGTGGGAAGGAACGGGGCCTGTTGGACGTGAAGGTTGGGAAAATTTAAAGAAGTCGTATTTAGATTGTGTTCGATTAGTATATGAAAGAATTAATAAATATCATGATGCACGCAGAACTGCGCAACAGGACAATATAGAAAAGAAACAAATTCTGCTCGATAAATTAAAAACAATCTGTTCTACTCTTTCCAGCTTAAAAACAGTAAAAGAATGGGAGGATCTGACCAAAGAAATATTTGAAATTCAAGGAGTTTGGAAATTAATTGGATTTGGACCTAAAAAAGAAAACGAAGAAATTTGGGTACTATTTAGAGCTGAATGTGATGCTTTTTTTGCTTTGAAAAAAGAATTTTTTGATCAATTACGAACGGGTTTTGATGCGCTTGCTGAAGCGAAACAAAAATTAATAGACAAGGCGATTGTTTTAAAATCTTCCACTGATTGGAAAATGGCAGGAGAACAGTTAATTCAATTACAAAAACTTTGGAAAAATATAGGTAACGCTGGTCAAAGAAATGAGCAACGATTATGGAAGGAATTTCGCAGTGCCTGTGATGAATTTTTTAGTGCGAAAACAGCCCATTTTGCTCAACAAGATTCAGAAAACGAAGTAAACTTAGCAGGGAAATTAGCGTTAATTGCAAGAATTGAAGGATATGAAATTCCAGAAGATAAGAAACAAGCGATTTCTGATTTAAAAGGATTTGCAACCGAATTTAACGATTTAGGGAAAGTTCCACTCGCTCAAAAAGACAGCATTTATTCTTCTTATAAAACCGCTCTTGACAAATTATACGGTTCCTTAAAATTAGAAGGTCTAGAAAAAGAACAAGTCCTATTTCAAGCGCGCCTAGACACTTTTCAAGCAAGTCCAAATATTGGGAAATTGCTCGAAAAGGAAAAAATGGATTTACGCCGTCAGATTGAAATTATTCAGCAAGATGTTACTCAATATGAAAACAATCTTGGTTTTTTCAAAAATTCTAAAGGGGCAAATTCAATGAAAGAAGAAGTAGAAAAGAAAATAGAAAGTTCAAAGCGTAAGATCGAAGAAATTAAACGTAAAATAAAAATGATCCCCTCTGAAGAAAAATTTGCGTAAAATCGTTGATTCGGAGTAAAGATCTTGATCACGATTTTTACTAGTTCAATACTGACTAACAATTAAAAATACATGAATAAATTCATCAATGTAATGTTATTATTTCTTGCGATTCCTACCATGGTATTATCCATTTTTGTAGGGATGAATTTACCTATTGAATTTTTAAAAACTTCTGGGGCACAATTGCCATACAGCTTTGAAATATTTCTGACGCTAGGAATTATTTTTTTCGTTATTATTCTTCGAAGAAGTGTCAGAAGATGGATGGGCGTTAGCATGGTCAGTCATACCGAAAAATATAAGTGGAACGAGGCAATGGGAGAAGAAAGAAAAAAGAGAGTCTATCTTTATCAATCTTTGGAGGCGTTATTAATGACTTTTGCTGCTGTTTCTCTCTATACAGTTTGCAAAGATGCTTGGTTACCCGCTTGTGCTTTTATGTTTGGAGCAATCGACAATCTTATATTCCTGTTTATGGGAATGCAAAAAAACATCTATCGAATTGGTCTTACTTCCAAAGCGATTGTTGTGGCAGATAGAGATGTGAAAGTAGTGTACTTCTCTGGTTTACGAAAAGTTACAATCCATCAACAAACCGTCTTTTTTGATTATATCAAAGATTTACAATGTACTTTTCCTTTGAACTGTATCGATGAAAAAGATAGAACCAATTTTAAAAATTCACTTGAAGCACAAATAGATAGGGATAAAGTTTTTTTCTCTGACAGTGTAAAAGATATGTAATTATAAAAACGTATCCGGGAAAGGTGGACAATTTATAAAACCGAATACTTTGAAAACATTTCTTTTATATTGCATCATTTTTTTATCCAGAACTTGCCTTTTTTCTCAAGATCAAACAATTGATTCAATCACACAAAAGGAAAATATTTCTGAAAAAATTACCCATTCATTTTTAAAAACGGGTGCTTTAGTTTCCTATTATTTTTGGGAAGAAGATAGCGCTGGATTTATTATCAATAACGAAATTAAAAAACCGTTTCTCCAAAATTATTATATTACTTGTTCTTCATCAAACCTACCAAAAGATACAGTTGATTTCTTGACGTTTACAAAGATTATTAAATCATACGTTAATGATGTCACGAAGAATGATGATAAAAAAATATTTGACGAAAAGGAGAATCTAACTTCTAAGTGCTTTTTTCCGCTACACCGTGAAGCAGCCGAAGTAAAAGGAAGTGTTATTCAAGTGAAAAAAAATCAAGAATGGTCTAGTAAAAAAAAGGGGAGTGTGTTGTATATTTCTATTTCAATAGATAATAAATGGAAATTTTATAAAAGTAGCGATTCAATTATTTTGACAAAAAATAGTATAGCAGTACCTTCCAATGGTCAGTATCTTGTTTTTACCTATCTCAAAGAAAATTCCAAAAAAGTAATAAAAGAAGAAGTCTATACATATGCAGGAGAAAATGTGACAGCGTTTTTTTTACATGCTAAAACCATTGATCCTCAACGAGTAATTGTTTTTGCAAATGGATACAGAGGGCACAACAAAGAAAAAGATGAAAGTGATAATTTAGTCGTCAATAAAGATCGTTTTTACTATTGGTACAAAATTGACAATCAATTTATTGAAAGGTTACAACCCGCTGCGTCCTATTATGTTGATGGAAGTATGAGTATTAAAACATCAAACCATCGGTCAAATATTCGGTTTTTAATGGGATATCTTCGGTCTAAAAAAATGTTTGGGCATTTCAGGAAGAAAA
This sequence comes from Chryseobacterium gleum, assembly GCA_945888595.1. Taxonomy (GTDB): domain Bacteria; phylum Bacteroidota; class Bacteroidia; order Flavobacteriales_D; family Crocinitomicaceae; genus CAIUKX01. The sequence continues at coordinate 17,372 of CAMDAO010000004.1, forward strand.
GGAAGAAACACGGGCTGAATGATAAAAGTAATCTGGCAGGATTTGCTAGAAGAAAAGAACAAGGGAGAATAGCTGGAAAAGCCCTTTTAGAAGCTTTGTGTAACTCTCCAGCTTGTCAACAAACAATAGACACAATCGACATAGTCTGTCACAGCATGGGCTATGCGTATGCATTAGGATTAATTGAAGAAATAAAAAATAAAGTGACATTTGGCAAAATTTACATTCTAGCTCCAGAAAATGCTTCAGCAGATAATGTAGATTGGAATCTTTTTGAGGAAGTTTGGCAATATGGTAGTAATTCTGATGATCCTCTGTGGGAACAAGACGGTATTGCTCCACAAACTGCCGTAAAAGGAATAGAGAATTTACCTTTGGATAAAGGAGGACGATTATATTTCCCTGTAGATTGGCCGCTTAAAAATTTTGTTGATAGCCATCAGCTGTACAATTATGATTGGATTTTTGAGCGTATTAATAAAGGAGAAAAAGGGTATATCTGTAGATGAATCCGCGATAAAAAATCAATAGTATCTTTCCAACTTCTATTCTTTAAAATATCTCTATTTTTGTGAATATGAAAAAGGTGCTTTGTATTTGGTTTTTAACTTGTTTTGGTCTTTCTGCATTTTCTCAAGAATTTAAAAATAGATTTGAATCAATTGATGTGCAAGATTATGCAATTGAGATTGAGGTAAATGATACCACCGATGTTATTTCTGTTATAGAAACAATTACGATTTCATTCTTGAAGCCACTAGATTCATTCTATTTAGATTTAGTAGATCAAAATTCCGAGCAAAAAGGCATGAAAATTCAATCTCTTCTGCAACAAGGGAAAGAAATTGCTTTTACACATGCGAATTCAATACTTCAAGTTTCACCTAAAAATGCGACTAAAAATGAAGTGCGAACCTATACAATTCAGTACAGCGGAATTCCCAAAGATGGCTTAGTGATTAGCAAAAACAAATATGGTGAACGAACTTTTTTTGGCGATAATTGGCCTACGAGGGCGAGAAATTGGATTGCAAGTGTAGATCATCCATCTGATAAAGCGACCGTGTCATGGACAATTGTCGTTCCTGCTTATTATAAAGTAGTGGCAAATGGGGAAATGAAAAGTGAAATGACGCTTTCAAATAATCGAAAAAAAATAAGTTATCGATGTTCAACAGCTATTCCTACAAAGGTAATGGTGATCGGTGTGGCGAGATTTGAAGTAGAACAAGTGGCTACTATCCAAAATATTCCTGTTTCTAGTTGGGTTTATCCTCAAAATAAGAAGTCTGGATTTTATGATTATGCCTTAGGAGCGAATATCTTAGATTATTTCATCCATCATTTTGGGCCATATTCCTATGAAAAATTAGCAAATGTGCAATCAACTACTCGCTATGGTGGGATGGAAAATGCAAGTTGTATTTTTTATGATGAGAATAGCATCAATGGAACCAGAGATTGTGAACCATTATTAGCGCATGAAATTGCGCATCAATGGTTTGGCAATGCTGCAACAGAGTTGGACTGGCCTCATCTTTGGTTAAGTGAGGGATTTGCAACGTATTGTACGAACTTGTATACAGAGGAAAAAAAAGGAAAAGAAGCTTTTGAAAAACAAATGCAAACCGACAGAAAGAGAGTTGTGTCTTTTTATAAAACAAATAAAAATCCGGTTATAGATACGATTTCAATTGATTTAATGTCGCTGCTGAATGCCAATTCTTACCAAAAAGGCGCGTGGGTTTTACACATGTTGCGTAGAAAAGTTGGCGATGAATTCTTTTTTAATGGGCTTCGAACGTATTACAAAAAATATCAATTTTCAAATGCTACAACGAATGATTTCATGCAAGTGATGGAAGAAATTTCAGGAATTGAATTGAGTCTGTTTTTTGATCAATGGCTTAGAAAATCTGGGCATCCAAAAATTCTAGCGAAATCAAAAGTGGTGAAAAATAACCTTGAAATTACGATCCAACAAATTGACGGCACACAGGAACTATTTAATTTTCCCCTGGAAATACAAGTAATGTATACGGACAACACCTCGGAAATAAAAACGTTTGAAATACATGCCAATAAAGAAAAATTCTCTTTCCCAATTACAAAGAAATTTAGTAATATGATTTTAGATCCGCATACAAATCTACTTTTTGAAGAGAAAAAATAACGGGATGGTAGATCTTAAAATTCAAAATATTCTTGTGATTGGTTTCGTGTGGCCAGAACCTAATTCGTCCGCTGCGGGAGGAAGAATGATGCAACTAATAGATTGTTTTTTGGCGCAAAATTCTAAAATAACTTTTGCTTGTGCCGCAGCAGACAGCGCGTTTATGCTGGATGTAAAAGAAGTAGGAATTGAAAAAGTATCGATTGAATTAAATAATTCCTCTTTTGATGATTTTATAAGAAATTTGCAACCAACCCTCGTACTTTTTGATCGTTTTATGGTGGAGGAGCAATTTGGTTGGAGAGTTGCAAAAGAATGCCCAGATGCCTTACGAATTTTAGACACAGAAGATTTGCATTGTTTGCGAGCAGCGCGCCAAATTGCCCTGAAAGAAAAAAGAGAATTTACTTCATTCGACTTGTTTTCAGATATAGCTAAACGTGAAATTGCCAGTATCTTACGGTGTGATTTATCGTTGATTATTTCTTTGTATGAAATGGAACTTTTGACAAAAATAGTTAAGATTGATCCTGCTATCTTGCTTTATTTACCTTTTTTACTAGATCCAATTCTTCCAGAAATAAGTAATCAATGGCCTTCGTTTGCAGAGAGAAAGCATTTTGTTTTTATTGGCAACTTTCTACATGCACCTAATTGGGATGCTGTAAAATTTCTAAAAGAAGAAGTGTGGTCTCTGATTCGCAAGAAAATTCCCGAGGCGGAATTACATATTTATGGAGCGTATCCTTCTCAAAAAGCACTTCAACTCAACGCCATCCAAGAAGGTTTTCATTGTTTGGGAAGGGCTGAAAATGCAAGTGAAGTAGTTTCAAAGTCAAGAGTTTGTTTGGCGCCAGTTCGCTTCGGAGCAGGAATTAAAGGTAAATTAGTTGAAGCAATGCAATGTGGTACACCCAGCGTAACAACCACTATAGGTTCGGAATCCATGCATGGTGATTTAGCATGGAATGGCTTTGTAAGTAATACTCCAGAAGACATTGCCGAAGCTGCTGTTCAACTATATACGGATCCACTCGTTTGGGAGCAATCACAAAAAAATGGAATTACTATCATCGAAAAAATATATTCGAAATCGTTTTATAGAAAGAAGTTAATAGACCAAATTTTTCATATTCAATCGACGCTAAAAGACCACAGACTGCAAAATTTTATAGGAGCAATGCTGATGCATCATACATTAGCGAGCACGAAATATATGTCGAAGTGGATTGAAGAGAAGAATAAATGATACACAAATGCAAGATCGTATCGTTTTTCTCTCAAATATTTTTGTATTTTCTTGATTTAGCACGATAAACCTAATAAAACACTCCTAAATCTTTCAAATTTAATTAAAATCTGATTGCAAAATATCAGTCGAACTCAGCTTATTAATCTATCTTTGTTTGAAACACTTCAAATAAGATCATGAGCACGATTAAAAATGAACTTTTAATATACAATAGTTTATCAGGTCAGAAAGAAAAATTTGAACCTATTCACGAAAATAAAGTCGGTATGTATGTATGTGGACCTACCCTTTATAGTGAACCGCACATGGGAAATATGCGCACGTTCATCAATTTTGATATGATTTATCGTTGCTTGTTGAAATTAAATTACCAAGTGAAATATGTCAGGAATATTACGGATGCTGGACATATCACAAACAGTGCTGGAGATGAAGTGGACAGTATTGGTAAAGTGGCTCGTTTGGAACAAGTTCAATCTCTAGAAATCGTTTATAAGTACAATGTAAAATTTCAAGAATTACAGAGGATATATAATATGTTGCCTCCGAATATTGAACCAACTGCAACCGGTCATATTCAAGAACAAATTGAAAGTATTGAAAAAATTATCGAAAATGGTTTTGCCTATGTTGTCAATGGTTCTGTGTATTTTGATGTGAAAGCATACACTGAAAAATTCGAATATGGAACGTTAAGTGGTCGAGTGGTAGATGAATTATCTGAAGAAACGAGGGAGCTGAATGCGCAAGATGAAAAACGATTTTTTGCTGATTTTGCCTTGTGGAAAAAAGCAAACCCAGAAGATATGCAGATTTGGCGATCACCGTGGGGTGATGGAAATCCAGGCTGGCACATTGAATGCACAGCAATGAGTACGAAATATTTAGGCGCTCATTTTGATATTCATGGAGGAGGAATGGACTTAAAATTCCCTCATCATGAAGATGAAATTGCACAAAATTGCGCTTCTTTGGGTTGTAATCCTGCAAAATACTGGATGCATGCCAATATGTTAAACGTGAATGGGCAAAAGATGAGTAAATCCTTGGGGAATTATTTTCTTCCGAAAGAAATTGTGGAAGGAACAACAACTGTTTTTGAAAAAGCATATTCGCCAAATATTATTCGTTTTTCTATGATGCAAGCGCATTACAGAAGTACATTGGATTTCACCGCAGATTCTTTAGATGCTGCTGAAAAAGGATTTTCCCGCCTATCAGAAGCTGTTGAAAAATTAGCTGTGCTAAAAACGTCTGCGACTTCTTCTGTTTCCATCCCCGATATTATTCAGAGTTTTTACAAGGCAATGTCCGATGATTTCAATGCGCCGATTCTTCTCGCTAAAATTTTTGATGCTGTAAAATATATCAATTCTGTCAATGATGGAAAAGCAACTATTACAAAACAAGATTTAGAAATGCTTTCAGTAGAAATAAATTCTTTTGTTACGGATATACTGGGCTTAACCATGGAGAAATTAAATTCTGATGCGAAATTGGCGCCAGTAATGGATTTAGTGTTGGATATTCGCAAATCAGCAAGAGAAAATAAAGATTGGACAACTTCTGATAAAATTAGAGACGGTCTTGCAATAGCAGGTATTGAAGTCAAAGATGGCAAGGAAGGCACAACTTGGAATTAAAGAGAAAAAATTATGTTAACACCCAAACACCCAAAAAAACTTTTTTTGTTAGACGCTTATGCTTTGATTTACAGAGCTTATTTTGCTTTTGCAAAAAATCCAAGAATGAGTACAAAGGGATTAAATACGTCTGCTGCTTTTGGTTTTACGAATGCGTTAATTGATATTATTAAGACCGAAGAACCTACCCATTTAGCTGTTGTTTTTGATCCTCCTGGTGGTTCAACTCATCGGCAAACTGATTTCGAAGCATACAAAGCGCACCGCGAGGAAATGCCAGAAGGAATTCGTTCAATGATTGAACCGATAAAAGAAATTATTCGATCATTCAATATTCCAATTTTACAAGTAGCTGGATTTGAAGCAGATGATGTTATTGGAACATTAGCAAAGATGGCTGAAAAGAAAGATTTCGTAACCTACATGATGACTCCTGATAAAGACTTCGGGCAATTGGTTACGGAAAATATTTTTATGTACAAACCTGGTCGAAGTGGAAATCCGCCAGAAATTTGGGGTGTTGCTGAGATTTGTGCGAAATTTGAAATTGATCATCCTATTAAAGTGATCGATATACTTGGATTGTGGGGTGATGTTTCTGACAATATCCCTGGAATCCCTGGAATAGGCGAAAAAACTTCCAAATTATTGATTCAAAAATATGGTTCTATTGAGAATTTAATTGCGAATGCTGCTGATTTAAAGGGGAAACAAAAAGAAAATGTCATTGAATTTGCTGAACAAGGAATGGTTTCTAAGATGTTGGCAACGATCATTTTAGACGTTGAGGTGGAATTCAATGAGGAGCATTTGATCATGTGTGAACCTGATGTTGAAAAAGTAAAAGAGATTTTCACTGAATTAGAATTTAGAAATTTAGCCCGAAGAGTTATCGGGGAAGATATTGTTGTTACAGCAGCTAGCAATGAAGTTGGACAAATGGACTTATTTGGAACTCAAAGTCTACTTGTTGAACAATCACCGATTGAAACAGCAGATTATAAAACAATCGCAACAGAAAAAGCAAGTTACCATCTGATTACAAAGCCTGAAGAGCGAAAAGAATTACTGGAAATTTTACTTTCACAAATGCAAGTTTGTTTTGACACGGAAACTACGTCAATTGAAGCACGTCATGCAGATATAGTAGGAATGTCTTTTTCTTACAAAGCGAGGGAAGGTTTTTATGTTGCGGTTCCAAAAGATTTTAATGACGCAAAACAAATTATTGAAGAATTTAAACCATTCTTTGAATCTACCATTATTGAAAAAATTGCACACAACCTAAAATACGATATCCAAGTCCTAAATAGATATGGTATCGAGGTGGCTGCTCCAACATTTGATACCATGATTGCTCATTATTTGATCAATCCTGAATCAAAACAAAGCATGGATTTTCTTTCGGAGTTCTATTTATCGTACAAACCCGTTTCTATTGAGGCGTTAATCGGCAAGAAGGGGAAAAGTCAAGGAAATATGGGTGATTTATCTCCAGAGGAAATTAGCGATTATGCGTGTGAAGATGCGGATATTACTTTTCAATTGAAGCAAATTTTTGAACCTGAAATTCAGAAAGAGCATCTGAAGAAATTATTCTACGAAATGGAAATGCCTTTGGTAGAAGTATTAAAATCAATGGAAATGGAAGGTATTGCTATCGATGTACCTGCTCTGCAAATCTTCTCCATTGAAATTGAAAAAACCATTTTGGAATTAGAAAAATCAATTAAAAATTTGGCGGAGATGGATTTCAATATCGATTCACCAAAACAACTAGGAGAAGTATTGTTTGAAAAGATGAAAATTTCATCCAAAGCGAAGAAAACGAAGACTGGTCAATATGCTACTGGAGAAGAAGTTCTTGTGAAACATGAAAAAGATCATGCGATTATTCCTATGATTTTGCAGTATCGCCAATTGCGTAAACTGAAAAGTACGTATGTCGATCCATTGCCTACTTTATGTGACCCAATCGATGGGCGAGTTCATACACATTTTATGCAAACCGTCACTGCTACCGGGCGACTAAGTTCAAATAATCCGAATTTACAAAACATCCCTGTTCGAACCGAAAATGGAAAAGAAATAAGAAGAGCATTTGTCTCAAGAGGAAAAGATTTCCAATTAATGGCTGTCGATTACTCACAAATTGAACTACGAATTATAGCTGCTCTAAGTGAAGATCCAACTATGATTGCAGCTTTTAAAAGTCGTCAAGACATCCATTCAGCCACAGCTGCGAAGGTTTTTCATGTTTCAATTGATGAAGTAACACGTGATCAAAGAAGCGCTGCAAAAGCAGTCAATTTTGGAATTATTTATGGTCAATCTGCTTTTGGATTAGCCCAAAATTTAAACATTTCGAGAACAGAAGCGAAAGAAATAATTGACAGTTATTTTGCTGAGTATGCGACCATAAAGACATATATGGATAACACTGTTGCGCAAGCACGTGAAAATGGATACGTTGAAACCATCATGAAACGTCGTCGTTACTTGCCCGAAATAAATTCAGCGAACGCAATTGTAAGAGGTTTTGCTGAAAGAAACGCAGTCAATGCGCCCATTCAAGGTTCGGCAGCTGACATTGTAAAATTGGCAATGGTTGCTGTTTTCAAAGAAATGAAAAAAGCCAATCTGAAATCTAGAATGATCTTACAAGTGCATGATGAACTTGTTTTTGATGTGCATGAAAGAGAAATTGAGGAAATGAAAACAGTAGTGAAGGAAGCGATGGAAAATGCGATTCATTTAGTGGTGCCAATGGAAGTCGAGATGAAATTAGCTGGAAATTGGCTGGATGCACACTAGACGATTTATCATTTATTGACCCTTTTTATGACCCTATTTTTAAGGATGTCATGGTAAGAGACGAATTATTAAAAATGGAGTATTAAATTCCTATCAAAAAATGAATTGCCTTCGTATTGAATTGTTCGGCCTGTTCTATATTTACTATATGTCCGCAGTTTTCGATTATTTCTAATTGACCATTTTTTTCCATTTTAACCATTTCTATTGCATCGTCTACAAATAAGTGGTCTTGTCTGCCCATGAGATAAAGCACTGGAAAATTATGAATTTTGCTCGCGTAATTTTCTAGATTTTTATTAAGTGTTTTTGTCATCTTGAACCATCTTAGAAATTCGGTTTGTTTCAATTTTTTAGCTTCCTTAATGAAAACATTTCGAGACTTTTTGTGATTATATCGGGGCATTATTACAAAAGCAAAGATTTTATAAAGCACCATAAAAGGAACAAATTTCTTTGTTGCATTTCCAATTTTAATCAATGTCTTAGAATAATTGTTTAATCGAATAATAGTTCCTGTTAAAACAGTTTTAATGATTCTTTCAGAATGTGATTCAATCAATTCCCTGATTACTATGGTACCTAGTGAGACCCCTACAAAATGTGCTTTATCAATTTTGATTTCATTGAGGACTTCAATTATTTCTTCTGAGATAGATGGTAATGTATATTCTAATTTATTATTTATCTCTTCTATAACGGTATTTTGTCCGTGTCCTCTGAGATCTATAAGTAATATGTTAAAATACTCTTTAAACGCTTTTATTTGTTTATACCATATTGAAGAACTACCTCCTGCACCGTGCACAAACACAACCCATTCTAATGTACTATTTTCATTTACATGTGTTGTGTAATAAATCATTTTCTGTCAAAAAAAAATCCCTTTATCTAATACAAAGGGATTTAACTACATGCTATTTAATCTTTTAATTTTTCAAGGCTTCTGCTCCACCAACAATTTCTAATATTTCACTAGTAATTGCTGCTTGTCGTGCTTTATTGTAACCAATAGTTAATGATTTTTTCATTTCTTTCGCGTTGTCAGTAGCTTTGTGCATTGCTGTCATACGAGCGCCATGTTCAGAAGCATTTGAATCTAATAAGCCTTTAAAGAATTGTATTTTTAAAGATTTTGGTATTAGATCATCAACTATTTCTTCTTTCGAAGGTTCAAAAATGTAATCTCCTATCGATTCCGATCCTGTTAAAACAGGAGGAAGAATAGGTAAAAATTGTTCTGCTTTCACATCTTGAGAAGCTGCATTTATAAAGCTATTGTATACAACAATAATTTTATCAAATTCTCCTGCTACGAAAGTATTCATTAATGAATTAGTGATAATTGAAGAATTATTAAATGTCAATTTAGAAAAAATATCTTCTACTTCCGCTAGTTCAGAATTAATGTAATAGCTATCTGAATTTTTAAAAGAGTCTTTGATTTTCTTCCCTAAGCAAAGTACTTTCGTGTTCGCTTTTTTATAGTCATTGTTAATTAGTAAGTTTACTTGCTTAATAACATTATTATTAAACCCGCCACATAAACCACGGTTAGAAGTAATACCAACAATTAAAACATTTTTAATTTCCCTGTTTTCAGAATAAGCATTTTCAGATAAATCTAAAGAAGAACTTAAGTTACTCAAAATATCTTGAAGCTTAATCGCATAAGGTCTCATTTGTGTGATTGCATCTTGCGCTTTCTTCAATTTAGCAGCAGAAACCATTTTCATAGCCGATGTAATCTGCATAGTAGATCCAACGGAAGCGATACGATTTCTTATTTCTTTTAAATTTGCCATTTTTTTATATTATTGGGATAAGGTATACCTTATCCTTACAGATTATGACGTTGGGACAGGGCATTACCTGTCCTTACATCAATATCAATATTTATCTGCTATTTCTTTAGCTACTTTTGTCAAAGTATCCGTAATTTCATCTGTGTATTTTCCAGCTTTTAAAGCAACTAAGATATCTTTGTGTTTTGCTTCCAAGTAATTTAAAAATTCTGTTTCAAATTCTTTTACTTTAGCAACAGGAATACGTTGGATCAATCCTTTTGTACCCACATAGATAATGGCAATTTGTTTTTCAACTGGATAAGGATTTCCTTCTCTTTGTTTCAAAATCTCAACATTACGAGCACCTTTATCCAATACTGATTTCGTAGCTGCATCTAAATCCGAACCAAACTTCGCGAAAGCTTCTAACTCACGGAATTGTGCTTGATCTAGTTTCAATGTACCCGCCACCTTTTTCATTGATTTAATTTGAGCATTACCCCCAACACGTGATACAGAAATACCTACGTTAATAGCTGGACGAATACCAGAGTTAAATAAATCTGAATCTAAGAAAATCTGACCATCTGTAATAGAAATTACGTTGGTTGGAATATATGCCGCAACGTCACCTGCTTGCGTTTCAATAATAGGAAGAGCTGTTAAAGAACCACCCCCTTTTACTTTTCCTTGCAAAGAAGCAGGTAAGTCATTCATTTTTGCAGCGATTGAATCATTGTTAATAATTTTAGCTGAACGCTCTAATAAACGAGAGTGTAAGTAGAATACATCACCAGGATATGCCTCACGACCCGGAGGACGACGAAGTAATAAAGATACTTCACGGTAAGCAACTGCTTGTTTTGACAAATCATCATATACAATCAACGCTGGTTTACCCATATCTCTAAAATATTCACCAACAGCAGCACCGGTCATTGGAGAATAAAACTGCATTGCAGCCGGTTCAGAAGCATTTGCAGCGACAACAACTGTATACGCCATTGCACCTGCATCTTCTAATTTTTTCACGATTCCCGCAACCGTTGAACCTTTTTGTCCAATAGCCACATAAATACAGAAAACAGTTTCACCTCTATCGTAAAATTCTCTTTGATTAATAATTGTATCAATTGCAATAGTCGTTTTTCCTGTTTGACGGTCACCAATGATTAACTCACGTTGTCCACGTCCTACTGGAATCATTGCATCAATTGACTTGATTCCTGTTTGAAGAGGCTCTGTTACTGGCTGACGGAAGATAACACCTGGCGCTTTACGCTCGATAGGCATTTCAAACAATTCACCCGTTATTGGACCTTTACCATCAATTGGGTTACCTAATGTATCAATAACACGTCCAACTAATCCATCACCTACTTTTACAGAAGCGATGCGACGTAAACGTTTTACAGTATCTCCTTCTTTTACTAAAGTAGATCGTCCTAGAAGAACGGCCCCAACATTATCTTCTTCAAGATTCAAAGCAATCGCTTGCAATCCTCCGTCGAATTCTATTAACTCACCGTATTGAACTCCTGTAAGTCCATAAATACGTGCAATACCATCTCCTATAGAAAGAACGGTACCTACTTCTTGAAGTTCTGTTTCAGATCTGAATCCTGATAACTGTTCTCTTAAAATTGCAGAAACTTCTGCTGGTTTTACATCTGCCATGTTGTGTAGTTTTACTCTGATGTTGGCTGTGCCAATTTATCTTGTTAAACGTTGTTTTAATTCATTGAATTGGCTTGCGACTGAAGCATCAATTTGTTTATCTCCCATTCGAACAATGAAACCACCAATTAGTGACTCATCGATCAATTCGGTAACTTCTAATTGTCCTGTTACATGGTTTTCAACTTTTTGTAAAATGATTTTCTTTGTTGAATCATCTAGTTTTACAGCTGATAAAATAGTCACAGGAATTATTCCTTTGTATTCTTTTACTTGCGTATCGAAAGATTCTGCTATCGAAGGAAGAAAACTTTCTCTCCCGTTTGAAGTAATCAACTTCACGAATGCCATGGAAACTTCTTCAAACTGACCAAAAAGCTCATTGAAAATAGCAATTTTTTTATCTCCTTTAATTATCGGGCTATCCAATAATAATTGAAAATCGCGTGTTTCATTGCTTGTCTCCAAGAGAAAATTCATATCTCCAGATATTTGCTCAATTTTATTTTGCTCGATAGCCAATTCCAAGAGTGCTGTAGCGTATCGCGCGGCTACTTTCGATCCTTTCATCCTCTTAATTAATTCAAGTTAAAATCAGCAGCAAGTCTCTCTGATAACGCTTTTTGCTTGTCAGCAGAAGATAATTCTCCTTTTACCACCTTTTCAGCGATTTCTATTGAAAGAATAGCAATTTGAGTTTTTATTTCCGCCAATGCAGCTGTTTTTTCATTATTAACTGCTTCACGAGCAGAATTGATGATTTTCTCAGCTTCCACTTTCGCTGTGTTTTTTGAATCATCTACCATTTTTGTAGCTATTTCTCTAGCATCTTTTACGATAGAATCTCTTTCTGCACGTGCTTCTTTCAATAAATCTTCATTCTGAGCTTGTAAAGCTTTCATTTCATTCATTGTCTTTTCAGCCAACTCTAATGAAGCTGTGATACTTTGTTCACGACTGTTTACAGCTGCTAATATTGGTTTCCAAACAAATTTTGTAAGAACAAACATTAGCAAAAGGAATACAAGTCCTGTCCAGAACATTAAACCCAAATCTGGTGTAATTAAATCCATTTTTTATATAGTGTGTATATTAATATTCTTTTTAAAAAATTTTGCTACAACCAACCGTTGTAGCAAAATTTATTTAATTACTTAGCAGCACCAAGCATACCTACTACTACTCCAAATAATGCAACACCTTCAATTAAGGCAGCAGCAATAATCATTGTAGAAGTGATTTTACCTGAAGCTTCTGGGTTACGAGCGATTGCGTCCATTGCTGAACCACCGATTCTACCAATTCCTAAACCTGCACCTAAAACTGCAAGTCCTGCTCCGATTGCGGATATTCCGTAAATCATAACTATATATATTAAAAAATTACAAATTAATGATGCGCTTCCTCAACTGCAGCACCTATAAACAATGCTGAAAGCATCGCAAATAAATACGCTTGTAAAAACGCAACTAACAACTCCAACACACAAATAAACAATGCCATTGGCACTGATAAGAATCCCCATGCTGCACTTTGATTCACAAAAATAATTGAAATTAATGCTAAAACAATAATGTGTCCTGCTGCCATATTAGCAAACAAACGTATCATCAAGGCAAAAGGCTTCGTGAATATCCCCACGATCTCAATAGGAATCATAATAATTAAAAGTACTTTAGGTACACCAGGTGTTGCAAAAATATGTCCCCAATAATTTTTGTTTCCTGAAATAACCGTAATTAACAAAGTCAACACTGCCAAAACCAATGTAACACTAATGTTACCTGTTAGATTTGCTCCACCAGGTAAAATCGGCACTAATCCTAATAAGTTGTTAATGAAAATAAAGAAGAAAATAGTTAATAAATACGGAAGATATTTAGTGTGTTTTCCTCCATGGATATAAGGTTTTGCAACGTCATCTCTAACAAACACTACTAAAGGCTCGATAAATTTAGCTAGTCCTTTCGGCGCCACTGCTCCATTTTTCTTGTAAAATTTAGCTGCCGTTAAAGTTAATATTAGAATGATAATCGCTCCGAAAAATAAAGAAAGTGTGTTTTTTGTAATCGACATATCAAGAACTTTTGCCGTTAGCGGATGTTCCCTTTCAAATATTAATTCATCGTTAGCGTCTAATTTGTAAATTTTTTCATGGTATAATCCATATCCATTCTCAACATCAGCTGAATAATGGAAAGGAAGTTCAACTCCCTCTTTTGTTTTTGCCATTTTTGTTTCACCATGGTACAAGTGAGAAGAAGAAAACATTTTTAGGCCTCCATCTACTATAATTACAGGAAGATAAACACTAAAAGAACCTTTTCCATGGGTTGGTCCCCACATATGCCATTCATGTGCGTCAGAAATATGGTGGATTATATCTAATTCACTTTTTTTGTGCTCTTCACTTGTGTTTCCGTTAGCAAAAGAAGTGTTTAAGGAGAAAACTACTGTGCAAATTAATACTATTGATTTTACTATGTTTCTAAAAGCCATTACCTACTTTTCTTAATGATATAACCACTTAATTTTGGCGCAAAGATAGTTAAACTTTCTTAAAGGACAAAAAAATCACTTTTATTTTAAAGAATAAATCGAATACCTGTTTATAGTATACAACAACCTTAGAATCCGTGGTAATTGATTGACTTTTTTATGGTTTTTGAATCCTTAGCTTTTTTTAATTTGCCGAACCAATAAAATTGCTTGAACGGACAACAGAGCTATAAATACACTTAATAAATGGTACCCAATCGCTTTAAAATTGGTCATTTTGATCAGTGATAAGGATAAAATCGTTACCATCATCGTAAGCAATTGAAGCGTGGTTAATAGAAGAAATCGATTGACAAAATGGTCGGATGCTTTATCTAGTCCGGGAGCAATAATAAAAGTACTCGCCAAAAAGAGTAAAAATAACAGGCCGTCCATCAAAAATAACTTTGTGAGTGGTAAATGAAATATCCCTGCGCTTAAAAGTGCTACGTGGCAAACAAAAATAAGTAAAGCAATTAGTAAGAATTTTTTTATATAGGCTTTACTTTTCATCTTCTTTATTCGTATTTAAGACTTCTCGGATAATTAAATACAGACCGGTAAAAACACCAAATAGCGAAAGAATAATAGTCCACCAAGGCGTTTCTGTGCGGTATTTATGGTCTATAAATGTCCCGAGCCATGTAAAAAATCCTATAATCGCTCCCATCTGAATAACTAAAGATGAAAACCGGGCATATTTTGAAAACTTGTTAGGATTATTCTGCTCTGCTGCCATTTTATTAATAGTTGTCTTTGTCTGAATTTTCTTCGGAAACTACGAGATGAGCTTGTTCTCTGATAGCTTCATGTCCATTCATGTGACAAGACCCTATGAAAATGGCTCCTTCTTCAACGTGCAATTTAGAAGTTAATATGTCTCCTATTATTTTTGACTTTTCACGCAGGATAAGAAGTCCTTCTGTTTCCAAAGAACCATTTACGTTCCCTTCAATATCAGCTTCAAGACAACTAATATTTCCAAAAACAACCCCTGATTCTCCGATAACAACTTTAGATCTAGAAAATACATTCCCAACAATTTCTCCGTCAATTCTCAGATTAGAGTCGGTAATAATATCTCCTACTATTTTTGTCCCTTCTACAAGTCTATTCAAACGATCAGGACTTTCAAATTGTGTTTTTTCTTTTCTTCTTAACATATCTTAATAATATTCTAGGATGAAGTCTTCGTACTCTTTTAGCTTTTGTGTCTCGAATAATATTCTTAAATTTTCTTTCGTAATAGGCACAATTTTAGCCTTTTGCAAATCTAATAAATATTTTCGTGTATTTTTAAAAACTCGAATATATTCCAATGATTTTAAATCCGTTTCAAAATCCTCTACAATAATAATACTTTGATCACTTCCATAAATTTTTGAATTGATCTTTAATTTATCTCGACTAAAAAATTCACGATTAAAATCAGATACTTTTGATTTTTCTGCATTTGAAGTTTGATCTTTGTTCAGAAAAATCATTACCCAATGTGGTAATTTTTCGTCATACGTATATATCGACTTGGAAGTAAAATCAATTGGTTCGTTTTTGGAAACTCCTGTTTTTAAAATCAATAATAATTCATCAGCTCTAATTTGTTCTGGCGTTTTTGGGTATTCACTCACTACTTGCTGAAGTAACGGTATTAATTCATCTTTATTATCAGACGTTTGCCCTAGACTCATTGCTTTCAATAGTATATATTTAGACCGAAAAGGATTGTCTTTTTCATCCGCAATTACGGCATTTGCTTTGAAAATAACGGGGGCATAAATTCCTCTATTGTAGCGATCCAAAATATCCACATACTCTTTTTCTGCTAGTGCATCTCGTTCTTTTTTCTTAATGAAGTATTCTGGATCACGCAAATAATTAGCATAATCTGAATTTGGATACATGTTCAAAATATAGTCTTTTTGCATCAAAGCTTTGGCTGGCTCCACTTCATTATACATTTTATATAATTGGTAGGCTGACAATAAATTAAATTCACTTTCAATTTTTCTATCTAAAACAGAATTAAATTGTTTTGTTGCCATAGCAGTTTCCAGTAATTGATCTTTGTAGATAATTCCTGCCCCATACAAGGCCGAAAGTAACCTTTGATTTGAAGCTACAAGTGCTGAATCAGTTAAAGGAACTCGTTTCATCAATAGTGCAACCGTAAGTGTGTCAACTTCTGTTTTTACCGTGGCTGTGTCTTTTTTAGAAATAGAATCCCCTTTTGATTCATCAAAATTGGCAAACACCGTTTTTTCACTTCTTCTCCAATTATCTTCATTGACACGGACACCCCATAATTTACGAAATTCATCGTATCCTTCTGAGCGCGTTTTTACATTATTCCAATACCATTTTCCGCCATTTACATCATTGTTTTGAGCGATCAAAGCTTGATTTTTTTGGAGTTCTCTTAGCCGTTCAGCCTCCATTTTTTTTCGGTGCTCTTCGTCTTTTTTTATTTTTTTAATCACATTTTTCACAAAGTCTTCTCGATCATTTTCTGCTAATTTCGCGATTTTTTGAACACTGTCTTCAAATTGAGCTGATTCCACCGCTTTCACTAAATCTGCTAGCTTAATAGCTTTTGCTCGAACTCCGGCAGCATTTGGGTATTGATCGTTGATTACTGTGGAGCAAGAATCATAATACTTTTGGGCAACGACATAATTTCTTTCACGAAAGCTCATATTTCCTAAGGTTTCATATGCCAGCCCTTTCTGTCTCGTATTGGTGGTTGAATAAAAAGCAGATTGTGTTAAATATTCTTTCGCCTTTTGAATATTTCCTTTTTGAATTTCCATATCCGCTAAAGCGAAATAAATTTGATCTTTAAATTCAGAATTTTTTGCATCGCGAAGCATCTTTTTCAAATCCTTTTCAAGCTTAATATCTCCGCCCATAAACGCTCTTTTAATTCGAGCAGTGAAATTCATTTCATAGGGAGATTGGTATTTTAAAACCGCAGAATAGTGTCTTTTTGCTTCTTCTCGCTTATTCGTGGCTTCATATAACTGACCTAAAATAAAGTGAATTCTAGATTTGTCATTTTGCTTTTTGGCATATAATAAAGACTCTTCCAAATATTTTATCGCATCTTCTTTATTATTTTTCTTAAGGGCTAAATTTGCTTTTGTCTTTTCCAAATCAAATTTTATCTTTTTGGGAAACTTAGCAATTCTCTCTTTTTTAGCTATTTTCTCTTTCTTTTTAAATAATCCTGGCTTTTCTAAATTTCTTTTGTCCTCTGCGGCAATTGCATCGTCTAGATTGGTTACATTAAACAAAGCCTCTGTATAATTTCCGGTCTCTATGTTTGTTTTAGCCATCCACAATTCAGCAATGTATAAAGTTGGGTCATTTGAATAAAATTTCTTTACGTACGAAAAGTTTTTCATCGCCCCTTCATAATCTCTGCGGTAAAAATCAGCAATTCCTACTGTCGTCCAATTTTCATCGATCCACTGATTGTATTCTGCCTTTTTCTTTGAAGGTCTATCATTACTAGGCATACTGTGATTTTGAATCACTTTTGTACATTTCGAAATTGCGGTATCAATGGAAGAATACAAGGAAATCACTTCAGTTTCGTTTGGGAGCGGGTCAATTGGTAGGATTTCGTAATAATTCTCTTTTAAACCGGATTTATAATTTAATAAGGAAAGTCGAATAAGTTCTGTGGCATTAAAATAGCCATTATAATGAGCCGTAACTCCATGATATGAGCGATTGATAAGTTTATTTTTTTCAGTTGAACAAGAAAGTACACTAAAAATAATTACTAGCAATAAAAAAATATATCGAAAAACTTTATTCATTTTTAACTCCAACGCACGAATTATATTAATCCCGGAATATAACTCCGAAATAACAAATTTATTTTAAATCTTTGATAAAACAGGTTTTAATACCAGAAAAAAGACTTTTTAGGAAGAGATACACTATTCGAAAACCAAAAAAGACCTTTCAACTGAACGGCCTTTTTAGTAATTTCTATTTTAAGCAATATTGGTGAAGACTTGCTGAATGTCATCATCATCCTCAATCTTATCTAACATTTTTTCAATATCGACGAGCTGCTCATCTGTAAATTCAACTGGCGATGTTGGAATTCTCTGCAAATTTGATTTTAATATTTCAATATTTAAAGCCTCAATTGCACTTGCTAAGGTCCCAAAAGAAGTATAATCGCCGTAGACGAAAATTTTATCTTCAACTAGTTCAATTTCTTCGCAACCTGCCTCTATTAATTCTAATTCTAACTCCTCAACATCAATGGCCTCCGTTTTTGCAATTTCAAAAACACATTTTCTGTCAAACATAAATTCCAAAGAACCATTTGGAACCACTCCTCCACCTGACTTATTAAAATACATTTTAACGTTAGCAACGGTTCTAGTCGTATTATCTGAAGCACATTCAACAAATACTAAAACACCATGAGGACCTTTTCCTTCATAATTTATTTCTGAAAAAGATGCTAAATCTTTTTGAGTTGCCCGCTTTATTGCTGCTTCAATATTATCCTTCGGCATATTCTCAGATTTCGCATTCTGAATAGCAGTTCTTAACTTTCCATTCATCGTCGGATCTCCTCCTCCTTCTTTCGCTGCCATTGTAATAGCTTTTCCTAATTTAGGAAACACTTTGGACATCTTATCCCATCTTTTTTCTTTTGCCGCACGGCGATATTCGAACGCTCTTCCCATAGAACTTTTTATTTATCCGCGCAAAAGTAAACATTTTGTGATACCTAACGCATGTCAAACATTAAACTTCCTCAGTTTCTAAACAAAAAAGGTATCGTTTGTTAAAAAAATAATAAAAATCATGTTTTCTGTTAAATCATGGCAGAATAAAATAAGATTGTTACCTTTGAAATCTATTATAAAGAACACATACATGAAAACGATTTTGGTTATTGGGGCTGGTTTATCTTCTTCTTCACTTATTAGGTATTTATTACAAAACTCCATCTCAAATAATTGGCAGATAAGGGTTGTGGATCAAGATATTGAATTGGCAAAAAGGAAAATAGCTGGATTCTCAAACGGTGAAGCTTTGTCTTTCAACGCATTAAACCCTCTTGAACGCCGTCCAGAAATCGTAAAAGCAGATTTAGTGATTAGTATGCTTCCTGCTCGTTTTCATGTCGAAGTTGCAAAAGATTGTATTGAACTTAAAACCAATCTTATCACTCCTTCCTATGTTTCTCCTGAAATGAGAGAATTAGACGCTAGCGCTAAAAAAGCAGGAATAGTGATCATGAATGAAATTGGCGTAGATCCGGGGCTCGACCACATGAGTGCCATGAGGATTATCGATGAAATAAAAGCTAAAAAGGGTAAAATTCATAGTTTTACATCGTTTTGTGGTGGTCTTATTGCTCCTGCATATGATAACAATCCATGGAATTATAAGTTCACGTGGAACCCCAGAAATGTGGTACTTGCAGGTCAAGGAGCTGCGGCTTGCTTCGAAGAAGAAACAGAATACAAATATATTCCCTATACTAAATTATTTAGTCGTTTAGATAAAATTTCTGTTCCCGGATTTGGAGACTTTGAAGGATATGCCAACAGAGATTCTCTATCCTATCGAAGTATTTATAAATTGGAAGGGATTCCAACTATTTACAGAGGAACTCTTCGCAGACCAGGCTATTGCAAAGCATGGAATGTGTTTGTAGATCTTGGTATGACGGATGATAATTATACAATGTATAAATCAGAAGACTTAAATCCTCGTTCCTTTTTAAATGCTTTTTTACCTTACAGAACGGGTATTACGATTGAAGAAAAATTCAAAGAATATTTAGGGAATAATGTAGATCTATATTCTAAATTTGAATGGCTTGGACTATTTGAAAATACACCAAATTTTGGGATTGAGAATGCAACTCCTGCTCAACTTTTAGAAAGTATTTTAGTAAAGAAATGGACCTTAGAGCCAACAGATAAAGACATGTTGGTGATGTTCCATGAATTTATGTATGATTTGGATGGTAAGCGCCATACAATCACTTCGCACATGGTAAACTTAGGCGAGGATGGTGTCTATACTTCTATGAGCAACACGGTGGGTTTACCTGCAGCAATATGTGCTAAAATGATATTAAATGGAACTCTGAAAGTAAAAGGAGTGCAACTACCGATTCAAGCGGAAATTTATACGCCGATTTTAAATGAACTGGAAGAATATGGAATCCAATTTATAGAAAACGAAGTTCTGTAAAACCAATCATTTTGCGATAGTAAAGTACACATTTTCAATAATTTCATCATTATTATATACGGTCAATTCGACGGTTGGTTCATTTTCGTCGGTAATTCCCACTTCAGAAAGTATTTGTTGTACATCAATATTTTTAAAATCTTGCAGCGCAAAGGTCTTTGAACTTTCTTTAAACCCAACAGCAGTAACATTGAATTTCACACTAAAATTCGTTTTCATTTTTGCATTGTTTTTGAATTTAGGTGTGATAATAACTTGTGGAACCTGAGCAATTGTCAATTTTTTATTTTTAATTGATTCGCCATTTAATAGAATATCGAACTTCCAAATTTCATTCTTCGTTAGCTCTGGTTCTTGCTTAATAAACTCACCATTTTTCCAAAATTCTGAATATAGGAATTCACCTTTATTAGTATAATATATCCATTTCCCATCTGGCACACTGCAGAATCCTCTTGCTTGGATAGTTTTATAATTCCAATCTCCAGAATTATTTTCTTTGAATTTTCCACTTAATTTAACCTGACCATTTGCCCAAAATTCTTTGAAATCACCCACTCCACAATCTGTGCAAGATACTACTTCACGCAGGAGAATGTCATTTTTATCATAATATTTTAGCAGACAAGGACAACAAGTTTCTACCGTTTTCCAATTAGGTTTGAATTTATCATAAGTAGATTTTGAAACCTTTTTTCCATCTAATCTATATACTGCTTTTCCCTTAATTGTCCGAAATGAAGTTCCTACAGAATACATCTTCTTCGTCTCCAGTTTTTTATAAATAGTTGAAGAATCATTTTGCCCAAAAAGAGGAAAAATGGAAATGGTAAATAGTAACAGTGCTAATATGTCTTTTTTCATCCGAAGCAGTATTTAATTTTGCTTTTCAAATTTTTAATGTTATTTCAAACACCTCATCTCTCAACCTAAAACTCATCCTAAATCTCAACCTAACCCCCCTCACCCCTTATAAAAATTCATCTCATCAATATACTTTCTCACAGGTTCCGTTAATAAATATCGGACATCTTTTCCTGATTTAATTGCATTTCGAACAAAACTAGCAGAAACCTTCATCACTGGCGCTTCATTACAAATAGTGACATTGGGTAAATCTCTGAATAAATTATCTGGAAGTGAGCCTATTTGATCTATTTCAATTTCCTCTTGTTCTGTCAGCACCCTTGGATACACATAGAAATCGTGGTTTTTTAAAATCACTTCATGGTTGAACCACTTGTGTAAAGTCCGTAAATTATCTTCCCCCATTATCAAGGAAAATTTATTGTCAGGATATTTTTCAGCTAAATATGTTAATGTGGTGGCAGTATAACTTGGTTTTGATAACTTGAATTCAATATCACTTGCTCTTAATTTTGGGTTATCATCAATTGCCGCCTTTACTATCGCTAATCGATGAAAATCTGGTAACAAGGAAGATTTAACTTTTAGTGGATTTTGAGGAGAAACCACCAGCCATACCTGATCCAAGTCGGTAAAATCGGCCATATAATTTGCTATGACTAAATGCCCAACATGAATAGGATTAAATGTCCCGAAATATAAACCGATTTTCATTCTTTGTTCAAAAATTCAGACACCATTTCTTTTGCCTTTTTACAAGCTTCGTCCAAGTTGTCGTTGATTAAAATAATATCAAATTCAGGCGCATAGGCAAACTCGGTATTTGCTTTTTTCATTCGCTGTTGAATTTTATCTTCTGTTTCTGTACTTCTATTTCTTAAACGTTTTTCTAATACTTCATAACTCGGGGGCTTTACAAATATGGATAATGCTTGTTCTCCAAAAATTCGCTTTAAGTTGAGCCCGCCAATAACATCTAGATCGAAAATAACACTTTTTCCGTTCGCCCAAATCCGTTCAATTTCCGACTTGAGTGTTCCATAAAAATTATTTGTGTACACTTCTTCCCATTCAATGAAGGCTTCTTTATCAATTTGATCCTTAAATCCTTCCAATCCTAAGAAATAATAATCTTTGCCGTTTATTTCATTTTTTCTTGGCTCTCTGCTACAGGCAGAAACCGAAAATTCTAATCCCAAAGATTCTTTTAATAAATAATGTACAATCGTTGTTTTCCCCGCCCCGGAAGGAGCAGAAAAAATAATGCATTTACCTTTTTTACTATCTGACATATTAATGCTTTAAAATTAATATCTAAACTAAATCCCTTTTAAACCATATAAGGAATATAAGGTCATATAAGAGCTGAGCAAACCTACACTACACTAAAACCCCCAATACCTAACACCAAATCCCTAAGCCCTAATTAAACACAGCCCATAAAGACCCAATCCCTAGTCCCTTCTTTAACCATATAAGGAATATAAGGACATATAAGAGATGAGCAAACCTACACTACACTAAAACCCCAAATACCTTACACCAAATACCTATGCCCTAATTAAACACAGCTCATAAAGACCAAATCCCTAGTACCTTCTTTAACCATATAAGGAATATAAGGTCATATAAGAGATGAGCAAACCTAATTAAACACAGCCCATAAAGCCCAAATCCCTATACCCTAACTAAACACAGCTCATAAAGACCCAATCCCTATGCCCTAATTAAACAAAGCTCATAAAGACCAAATCCCTAGTCCCTAATTAAAGAGTATTCAATATTTGTTCTTTTATTTTTTCTAAGTTGTCTTTCATATCAACCACTAATTTTTGCATTTCTGCATGATTACTTTTACTTCCTAATGTATTAATTTCTCTTCCAATTTCTTGAGATATAAAGCCCAATTTTCTTCCTCCAGAAGGTAAAACCATTGTTTCTAAAAAATAGTCTAAGTGATTCATTAAGCGCATCTTTTCTTCAGAAACGTCTAATTTTTCAATATAAAAAATCATTTCTTGTTCGAAGCGATTATCATCATACGATTTGGTTTCTAAATCATCCAAACTTTTGCGCATGCGCTCACGAATAGTGTCGATTCGCTCATTTTCATATTTTGGAACTTCTAGTAATAAACGTCTAATGTCTTCAATTCGATCCGTAAATTCATTTTCAAGCGCAATGCCTTCTTGCCTTCTAAACACATTAATATCTTCTGCAGCAACTTTTACAAGATTAAGCAACCACTCCTTTTCCTCCTCTAAAAGTTCTTCTTTTTCATTAATATATATATCGGGCATTCTCAAAATAAGCGACAAATAGTCTTCTGACTTTTCTCCGATTGCCTCATTAATTTGTTTTAAATCTTTATAATATGCAACCGCTAAATCTTGATTAACGGTGTAGTTTTTTGCAGAACCTGTACCATCAATATTAATATTTACGTCCACTTTTCCTCTGTCTAAAGATTCGCCAATTAAACTTCGGATACTTCCTTCCAATTCTTTATAAATCGGCGCATAGCGAACATTTAAATCCAATGATTTACTATTAAGAGATCTAATTTCTACTGAAATTCTTTTGTCAAGATAGGAAGCCGTGGCTTTACCATATCCAGTCATTGATTTTAACATGAGTTATTTTTTTTATAAAAGTAGTAAAAAAGACTGAAAACTTCATTCCCTTTTAAGTTGCTAGCGCGCAGAATCAAGAATCTTCCGCTTTCATTCAGATTAAAAAGTGAATTGAACAATAGCTCCATTGAGAATCAGCAGGTCTTGCATAACGGATGAATCTATTTTCAAACTTTATACTGCTTAACTTTTCTTTGATATAGTATAAACCCCAGTAAATATAAGTAACATGTAGATTATCTTCGAAAAAGTAATCGTGTGCGTATAATCATCTGCCATTCCAATAGATGCCAAAAAGAAGGTAAAAAACACTACTAAAACAGGCTGTATATAGATATAAGAACTAGAAATTGCAGGACTTAAATATTTTAATCCATACATGGTTAACAAATACGTCAAGAAGGTTACACCCACAATAACATAAACAATTTTTGCAATAATTGAAGGGGTAAATGTTGAGTAATCCGTCGTAAATAATTCAGGTAAAGTTGGTGGATATAGTAGAATAAAACACAAGCCAAATGTAAACACATACGTAATGACGGTCAATGGTTGGTACTTTTTCATTAATGGTTTTGCTATCACTAAATAAACCGCATAACTGGCTGCATTAATAAATAAGAAAAAATCTCCAAGGGTCGAATCGCCTTTCCCTGTTCCGCCGGCTAAGGTTAATAAGATGGCTCCAGTCGCGCCCAATACTATTCCAATTACCTTCGTTTTAGTGATACTTTCTTTGAGAAGGAAAAAAGAAAGTATGACAACCAAAATAGGGTTGACGGTCATGATGATTCCTGAATTAATGGAAGAAGATAAATTTAAACCGTGAAAGAAAAACAATTGATTGATTGCAACGCCAAATAATCCACATAGCACCAATCGTTTGTAGTCACTTCGTTCTATTTTTTCGCGAACAAAAAAGAAAGTAACAATCCAAAAAAGAAATGTAGCCCCAACAACTCGAAAGAGAATAAATACGTTAGGAGTTAAAAAATTAGGCATGATTCCTTTTGCAATGACGTGGCTGGCTCCATAAAATACATTGACTAAAAAAAGAGCCATATGTGCTTTCGCGGCTTGTGAAATTTTCATAGAGGACCCTCCTACTTCTTAAATGAGTCTGCTGCTGCTTGAACTTCCTTTTTAGCATTTCCAATAAACACGTTCTCCTCGTTGATAATAAAAGGACGTTTTAAAAAGGTGTATTCTTGTAGAATATATTTTCTATAATCTGACTCTGTGAGAGACATGTTGTTTAAACCCAAGGATCTAAATTTTATTGCTCTTTTAGAGAATAAAGCTTCATAAGACCCGATTTTGTCCTTGATCCAATCCAAGGTTACTTCGTCAATATTTTGAATTTTGATATCTTGCAATTCAACTTCTTGCCCCGGATTTATTATCTGTATTATTTTCTTACAAGTGTCGCAAGAACTTAAATAAAATATTTTTTTCATCGCAAATAAACAATTTAATACATATCAATAAGACAGTGACGTATGATTTAACCATTTTTAACACGCAAGGTTATTGTCCTTGCATGTATTCTTTATTTCTTTTCCGGTCTTCTTCTGAACCTGTATTACAGCCAGAAGTTTTCTTCTTTTCAAGTAATTTAATAAATTTTAAATGAAAAAATACTGGTAAATAATTCGAGGAATACCATTGCAGAGAAGGATTTCCTTTGTGAAATTCCGCTAAACCTAAGATCGGTATTTGAATTCCTGGAATTAAATAACTACCTCTTCTTATTTTTATTCCAAAACCAATATCATAGTGTATTTGTGCCACTAAAGGCTTGTGAAAATGTTGGGGTTGAGCACCTGAAAGACCAATTGTTGAGGTGCCAACATATTTTTGAGTACCAGTCAATACGCGGTAATCAAAATTAACCCCAAGTCCATTATCAAGATAATATTTCTCCCCAAAATATATATTTTTGTGAAGTGAAAATCGACCGGATACATAGCCATTATAAAACCCTTTAGTGGTAGTAGCAACATCATTCCCATCCCCATGTTGACTTGAAAGAATTAGCGTTCCGGTTGGGTCATAGTTATTTATATCTGTTGCTTCTTTTCCTCCAATATATTTAAATCCTAGCCCCCAATCATAATAACTTAAAAATCGCTTTTTTATAAATTTCAGTTTAGGTTCTCCCATTGGAAAATGAGCCATCCCGATTTCAACAAACCCTCCGATGCGCCCACTAGGATCAATCGTATAGTCAACTGGTCGACCAGAATTAGATTGAAAGCGAATCGTTTCATTATGAAGTCGCGTTAATGTGTAGTTTGGTCCGGCAGAAAATTGAAATCCATAATTTCTTAATTCACGCCTATCAGCAGCTCCTCCAAACATCTTACCTCTTGAAGAACCTTTTTTTGGTGATAAATCTCTTTGGCCTATTGATGGGAAAATATTTATTAGAACAAAAATTAAAACGACAATAGATTTCATGTGATGCATTCCTTTCATAGTTTTAAGTATAAAACAACTTGTACAAATATAAAAATATAACGTAAATGTTCGAACGAAAGTTACATCTCTATTTTCAAGTGCAAGATAGAAAAAAATGCATAAAAACATGATTAATATTATATCTTTTATCATAACTATTTGAAAATAAATATATTAATAATTTAAAATAATTCTAAATAAATAAATGACAGTTTTATGACACAACTACGATCAATCAAAGGTAACTTTGCCTAAAACATAGATAGAAAGTGCTTAATAATTTTCATATAGTTGCTTTTACTCATCGAAATTTAGGTATTAGCGAAATAGGAAAACTTCACATAGAAGATGTGAAGCAGAATGCATATCTGAATAATTTAAAACAAAGACTAGAGTTGATGGAACTAATGTTTCTTTCTACTTGCAATCGAGTTGAATTTATCTTTTGTGCAGATGCTCCGATTGACTATGCATATTTACAAGTTTTCTTTCAAACCTTATATCCAGAATTTACAGATGAAACAGTGAATTACTTTGCTGAAAACGCTGATGTTTTTTCTAAAATGGAGGCTGTTGAGCATATGTTATCCGTAGCGTCTTCTATCGATTCGATGGTTGTTGGAGAACGTGAAATTATAACACAAGTTCGCAACGCATTTGAAGCATCCAAAAAAATGAACTTAACGGGTGATTTTATACGTTTGGTTATGCGTCAAACCATTGAAACCGCGAAGAAAGTGTATACTGAAACAAGTATCGCAACAAAACCTGTTTCAGTAGTTTCATTAGCATATCATAAATTAAAAGACATGAACATTCCTTTGGATGCTCGCATTTTAATTATTGGTGCAGGAACAACCAACACAAATATGGGGCGTTTTTTAAGAAAACATGGGTTTAAAAACTTTGTCGTTTTCAATAGAACTATCTCAAAAGCACAAGCTTTAGCCCAAGATCTTCATGGAGTTGGATATGACTTAAAGGCATTAAAATCCTATACAAAAGGTTTCGACGTTATTATTACATGCACGGGGTCAGAGACTCATTTAATTACACCCGAGATTTATTCCAAATTATTACAAGGAGAAACAGATCGTAAAGTAGTAATTGACATTGCTTTACCACAAGACTTAGATCCTCAGATTATTATAAATGAACGAGTTAACCATATTTCGGTCGAAATTCTACAAAAAATTTCAAACGAAAATTTAAAAGAACGTTCAAAAGAAATTCAACATGTTGAGGAAATAATTGCCGAAGCAGTCTTTGAATTTAAACACCTTAATAAAGTTAGAGTAGTTGAACTTGCGATGCGGGAGGTGCCTCAAAAAGTGAAGGAAATTAGAGAAACTGCTGTCAATGATATTTTTAAAACAGACATAGATTTGTTAGACGATAATTCTCGTGAAATTTTAGAAAAAATTATTGGTTACATGGAAAAGAAGTATATGAGTGTTCCCATGTTAATGGCAAAAGAAATTCTACTTAAAAAATAATTCAATGCAGCACATAATTATCGGATCAAGAGGTAGCGACTTGGCTTTGTGGCAGGCACACCATGTAAAATCTCAATTAGAAAAATTAGGTTGTACGGTTGAACTAAAGATAATCGTGACGCAAGGTGATGCAATTCAACATTTAAGTTTCGATAAATTGGAAGGAAAAGGATTTTTCACGAAAGAAATTGAAGTTGCCTTACTGGAGAAATCAATTGATTTAGCTGTCCATTCTCATAAAGATTTAGAAACAAATCCGCCTGCAGGATTAATAATTGCATGTGTTTCAGAACGAGAAGACCCCGCTGATTTATTGTTGATCGCAAAATCAGCCGTAGACAAGAAAAACGATTGGACCTTAAAGACAAATGCCATTGTGGGAACATCTTCCGCTAGAAGAAAATCGCAAGTTGTTCGTTTTAGAGAAGATGTTGAAATAAAAGATCTTAGAGGAAATGTGCCAACTCGTATTCAGAAGTTACGCGACGGAAACTACGACGCCATACTTTTAGCAAAGGCTGGAGTTGATCGTTTGCAAATAGATTTAAGCGAATTTGAGGTGGTTGTTTTAAATCCTAAAGCATTTGTACCAGCGCCTGCGCAAGGAGTTTTAGCCTTACAAATTCGCGAAGAAGATACCGCTCTTTTTGACTTACTGCAAAAAATGAATCACCCAGATGTCCAAAGACGTATAGCCGTCGAACGGAAAGTTTTAAACTTAATGCAAGGAGGTTGTCAGCTTCCTTTGGGAGTATATTGCGATGATAATGATATAGTTTACGTTTCTCATTCCGACGATTGGACACAAGGTTCAGCATGGTATGAATATGAAGCAGAAGATTTAGAGGGGTTGGCAGAATTTATTGTTGAGGATATCACGTCTCCCTTCACAGAAGATGCTGAATAGAACAATTTTTATATCAAAGAATAAGCAAGAAATAGAACCTTTTCAGGTCGTTTTTAATCACTTAAATAGTACTGTAATTGCCCATTCATTTTTGCAATTCGAACCCATTCCTTTTCAACTGAAAGATTCGTATGAGGCCATTTTTTTTGGAAGCCCCAGAGCTGTCGACTTTTTCCTTTCGCAAGAAACGATTCCACAAGGAACTATCATTGGGTGTATTGGCGAAATAACAGCAGAGTTTTTAAAAAAACATAGAGTTGAAGCAGATTTTATTGGAAAAACTTCTGGTAATGCCTCGCTTATCGCGGAAGAATTTAAAAATTTTATAGGCAATAAAAAAATACTCTTTCCACAATCTTCGATCTCTAATCGCTCCATTTCATCTGTTTTTAATGCGAGTCAAATTACCGAAGTAAGTGTGTATAAAACAGCTATCCAATCCATGAAAATACCTGTCTGCGATATATATGTTTTTACAAGTCCTTCAAATGTGGATGGATTTCTAGCAGAAAATAAAATTTCTGTGAATGGGAAAATTATTGCGTGGGGGAAAACTACTGAAAAACATTTAAAAAGTAAGGAATTAACCGTCCACACTACCTTGTTAAAAGCTACAATGATAGAATTAATTGAAGTGCTTGAAAACAGTAAAATATAAGTCGAACTCCATTTACTACCAGACTTGTAAGTCGTTTTACTCCAACATCAATTCAATCATAGGATCCCAAACAATTTGAGAAAAATTCTGAATCTGATCTTCTTTCACGATTACACCTTCTTGCTCTAATAATTCTTGCATTCTGCTGGGTGGAAAAAAATGCATTTTACCTGTCAGCAAACCGTTTCTATTCACAACTCTATGAGCAGGAATATCTGTAAAATCGTGCGATTTGTTCATGGCCCAACCAACCATTCTACTTGATCTAGCAGAACCTAGATATCTAGCAATTGTTCCATAGGAAGTAACTCTTCCAGCCGGTATTAATTTCACCACTTCAAAAACATTCTCAAAGAAATCTTTGTTTTTATCAGGAATGCTTGTAATCATTTTTACAGTCGGATAATTCTTTTCGTCAATAATTTCCCATTTAAATTGATGGAAACGAAATAAAGACCTTTATGGACAGAAATACCTTGTTCATTTTTACCATCCCAACCTATTTGTACATTCTTTGAAGTCACTTTAGAATTTGAAACTAATTTATTCACAACATTTCCTTGCGCGTCATATATATACATGGATAAATTATCCCCAACGATAGCTTCTAGTGAAATAATTGTTTCGTCGATAGAAGGGTTTGGAGAGATCACAACATCTCCTATTTCATCCTTTGTTATTTCTTTTAATGCAGCTCCCATTAATGCTTGTAAATCATACGTTTCATCGCCTGCCTGATACAACATGTAATGAAAATAAACCAAAAACATTTCATCACTTGTATTTAAGCCAGGACCAATAGCAATTGGCGGAGAATTTGGGTTATGTGGATTAGAAGCCGTATTGTCATACACTCCAATCCCATTGATTATGGTTCCTGCAGGCGCTTTAACGATGTTTTTAAAGAAATAGAAATCTTGCCAATGGAAATCCCATTTAGGAATATCTATAAAACGTAAGGTATCTAAAGCAGGCGTGATACCAAATGCTTTTATGCTTTTTCCAATCATATGTTGATGAGGAAAGACGCTCAAAATGGACATATTATTACCTAATGCAGGGTAGGAATCAGTAACGGTTGTTAAAACGTTAGGGGGTAAATTGAATGCCCAATTTTCTATAATTCGACCGGCAAATACTTCCCGAATTCCTGTTTCGCCAATCGGATAGAAATGAAAAATCACTTTCGTGCTATCAAACTCGCCGTATGTTCCATTCGGATAATGCATGTTAAAATAGATATTAGAACCTGCGGGCAGAGACATCCCCAATTTAAGTGGTGAAGTGGTCGGCAAAGTCATCGGTGAGGCGCCAGGTGTGTATCCTGCAATTAAAACGGTAGTCAAATTAGATGGACTTGAACAATTACCTCCAATACTATCCGTTACTTCCGTCCCCGCTGGATCTACGTAAATAAGGGCATGATGCACAATTTGTCTATTTCCAGGAATAATTTCTATTGATTTTATTTTTCTATCTACCAACAAACCACTAGGAACCGAAAAACAAGCGTAATCATCTGATAATGCGGAAGCCTTACTCATATAGGTAGGAATTCGAACTTCTAAATCTCCTGCACCCAATAGCGCGCCAACAGAAAAAATTGGTATGGGTGGTGTAGAAGATGCATCTCCTTCAGGCGCTCCTAGACCAATCCATGTTAAAATTGTCGCTTTTTCTGAGGCTGTCAAAGAACGATCATGTTGATATGTTTGATACGTTTTACTAGGAGGCCAGGGAGGCATCTCATCATCTGTGACATACGATTGAATGGCTGCCGCAAGCGGGCTCACCTCTACAAAGGTCGTTAAAGGAGTAGTTGAAATACCTGCAGGATTGTGACATTTTGCACACTTATTGTAAAAGATGCTTGCTACCTCTCCGCTCCACGTTTGCGAATGAACTATAAACCCAAGAAAGAAAAATGTAAATAATAGGAATGTTTTCATAGATAATTTATTTTTTAATGGTAAAATGAAAAACTAGCTTTAGCTCTTCCTTAAAGTTTAACTGCATTACTTCCTCGCAAGCGACTTTATAATCATGACTATTTAAATCTATAAAGTAATCAATGAAATACGTTTTCTTTATCGCAAATTAAGAATAAAGTTTTAAATATGAACATATAAGGTTAAAAATTATTACTTTACCTTTTATACGTCATGTAAAAAAAAGAATTATTTATCTAAAACTTTTGGAATACGGAAATAATCAGAATCTTTTTTAGGCGCATTTTTCAATGCTTCCGATTGAGTAAGTGTTACCTTCGCAACATCTTCACGCAATACATTTACAGATTCATTCATGAAAATTAATGGTTCCACATTTTCGGTGGGAAGATCTGAAAGCTTATCCATAAATGAAATGATTTTTTCTAGATCCTGCTTAATAGCAATTTTTTTATCTCCCTCAAATTTTAATCTAGCAAGGTGAGCAATATGATCTACTATTTCAGCTGTAATTTTCATTCTGTCAGTTTTTACTTGGCAAAGATAAGAAAGACTATAGATTTTTTGACATCAGACCCTAGACATTTTACTGTTATTTTCTACATTTGTAATCAATTCTTTTGTCTTCGAGTCTTTTATCTTGTAAAAGTGGTTCATTAATTATATCGAAACATTTCTTCATTAATTCTTCTTCCGTTAAAGTAGCAATCAATTCTGGACTTACATAATCGTGAACAAATACGCTCATAATTCCGGGCCGGGCTCCTCCAAAATAATTACTTGGGTCAGAAAATAATTTGTAACTATTCGTAAATGTTAGTGGTATGATGGGAATACTTAAGTTTTTCGCCAATTTAAAAGCGCCATCTTTAAAAGGAGCCATATGTGGTACATTATCATCCGGAATTCCCCCTTCTGGAAAAATCATTAAAGACCATCCTTTTTTCACCATTTGTTTCGCTTCCAAAAATGATTTTGCAGCTTTCATTTTGTTATCTCTAAAAACCGGAATGTGAAGCAGTTTAAAATAAGATCCTAAAATAGGGTATTTTAACAATTCACTTTTTCCTAAAAAAACAAACGGTGAGCGGGGTAAAATGGAGTGCATTAAAAAAATATCCAAATAGGAAGAGTGATTAGAAATAATAATAAAAGGACCTTTTGGTAAAGGAGATGTTTTCACTTTTTTAACAAAATACAATGAAAACAAACGAATACTCCAACTCCAGATGCAAAAAAAAGTGTGCGAATACTTTTTCCATACTTCTTTCATCAAGAGAACGCGGATAAAAGGATAGAGCAATAATCCAAAGATTATAAAAACGATTACCACGTAAACCTTCCAAAGGTTAGAAAAAATTGATAAAAAACACTTCACTAATCAAAAATACAAAAACAAAATCGAAATTTCTTATTAAAATTTGCACAAAAGGGACTTCTTGTTGAATCATTAAATAAATCAATTAAAAATAATTACTTTCGTAATCAAAATTCTTTATATCAATGGCACGTATTCTTACAGGAGTTCAAAGTACAGGAACACCACATTTAGGAAATTTACTAGGCGCAATTATTCCAGCTGTAGAACTGGCTAATAATCCTAAAAATGAGGCCTTTATTTTTATAGCTGATTTACATTCCTTGACTCAAATTAAAGACCGTGAAACAATGATGGCGAACACCTATTCAACGGCTGCAACTTGGTTAGCATGCGGAATAGATCCTTCAAGGACCGTTTTTTATCGTCAAAGTGATATTCCAGAAGTCACAGAATTAATGTGGTATTTATTGAGCTTTTACCCCTATCAAAGATTAACATTGGCTCATGGATTTAAGGATAAAGGAGACCGACTAGATGACGTCAATGCGGGTTTATTTACCTACCCAATGCTTATGGCTGCTGATATTTTATTGTATGATGCTGAAATAGTTCCGGTAGGAAAAGACCAACTCCAACATTTAGAAATGACGAGAGATATCGCTTCTAGGTTTAATAATAAAATGGGAGAAACTTTTGTTCTTCCTCAAGATAAAATTCAATCTGACACTCAACTTGTACCAGGCACTGATGGACAAAAAATGAGTAAATCGCGAAATAATTTTATAACCATTTTTTTGCCGGAAAAGGAATTAAAAAAACAAGTAATGTCCATCGTTTCTGACAGTAAATCACTCGAGGATACCAAGGATCCTGAAAGTTGTGTCATATTTGGCTTGTATAACTTAATTGCTTCTCCTATTGAAATTGACACAATGCGAACCCATTATTTAAAAGGCGGTTATGGATACGGGCATGCAAAAATAGAACTGTATGAATTAATTATCAGAAAATTTGAAAAAGAACGTGCTATATACTTTGAATTAATGGCAAATCCTTCCAAAATTGATGAAGTATTGGCTATTGGTGCTGAAAAAGCAAGAAAAGTGGCAAAAAATGTATTAGCTCGCGTTCGCTCAAAAGTAGGTTATCTATAATCATAGTGAAGAAGTAATTATGGTCTGTTGGTCACCTTTATTACTATTTATTAACCATTTGATGGAGAAAGATAGATATCCCCTTATTTTTTTTGTTATATTTGTTTAACTAAATTTTGCTCTCATGAGAAATTCAATTATATATTTATTTATTCTTTTTTCATTTATCATTTCTTCTTGTGGCGGAGGAGCAGATGAAACAAAAAATTTAACCGCAATTGGTGGAAAAATTTATGGGGGAGAATTTAGCTTTATGTCTCCTGAAAAAATAGAATCATTATTTCCCGTTTCTGTATCAGATGTATATTCTCACCGAATCATTTCACAAGTTTTTGAATCGCTGCTCAAGATAGATGTTAACACGTTGAAAGTTGTGCCAAACGTTGCTGAATCTTTTACCGTTAGTGAAGACGCAAGAATCTTCACTTTTAAAATTAGAAAAGGGGTGATGTTTCATGATGACGCTTGTTTTGGAGGGCCAGGTAGAGAAGTAACTGCCGAAGACGTAAAGTTTTCATTGGATATGGCATGCTCAGGTCTCGAATTAAATACTATTAGTTATTTGCTCGTAAATAAAATTAAAGGAGCAAAGGAATTTAATTTAAATTCTAAAAAGAATTTACCGAAAGCAGGCGTTTCAGGTATAAAAGTTCTAAATCCCTCTACAGTTGAAATTCAACTATTGGAACCTTTTATTGGATTTGATAAATTAATTACGCACAATAGTTTAGGTATTTTTTCCAGAGAGGCCTATGAAAAATATGGCTCAGAGATAAAAAAACACCCAATAGGAACTGGCGCCTTTATGCTTGAAACATTTGATAATGAACAAATTATTTTAAAAAGAAATCCTAACTATTGGAGAAAAGATGATTTTGGTAATAAATTGCCCTTTTTAGATAAAGTAATATTGACCTATACAAAAAACAAAAAAAGTGAATTATTAGCATTCAGAAATAGAAAAATTGATTTGGTGCTTGAAATTCCGGTTGAGGAAATTGAAAATGTATTTGGATCATTAGAAGATGCTCAAAACGGGAAGAATATTAAACATAAAGTAGAAACAGAATCTAGTCTTCATATGGTTTATATGGGTTTTGCTTGCGAAAGTAAAGAGTTCAAAGATGAAAGAATAAGAAAAGCATTTAATCTCGCTATCAATAGGCAAAGAATTGTAGATAATGTTTTACAGGGAGAAGGATATCCAGCGGTGAATGGCTTCGTTCCAAATATGGGGACATATCCGAATAGCAAAATTAAAGGTTTTCAATATGATCCAGAATTAGCAAAGCGATTAATGGCAGATGCTGGTTATAAAAACGGGGTGAAATTTCCTGCCTTGGAGGTTTATGTAAATACGAAAGATGGGTCTAGTGCGCACAAAATGTATAAAGCAATAATATCGAACATAAACTCAGTTTTAAATATCCATCTAAAAGTAAAATTATGCACTATCAAAGAGAAAAATGCTCAAATAATGTCTGGTAAAGCAAAACTATGGAAAGGAGGTTGGGTTGCAGATTATCCTGATCCTGAAAATTTCTTGTGTTTATTTTACAGTCCAAACATTGATGAAAAAGGGGGAGCTATTAATGCTTTCAAATTTAGAAATCCTGAATTTGACACCTATTTTCAAAAAGCCTTGAAGGAATTAAATAATGATAAAAGAAACGAATATCTAGTAAAATGTGACCAATTGGTAATTGAACATGCTGCAACCATGCCTTTATTAACGGATGATTTAATAATAATGGTAAATGTAAGAGTAAGAGATTTTAAGACTAATAATTTACAAGCGATGGATTTCGCAAAGCTCTATATAAAAGAGCAAAGACAGTAATACACAACTCTCTTTAGTTTTCTTCGAATTAATTTCCTTGAATTAAAATATTTCAGCAATTAAAACCACGTTAAGTTGTATAAATGCCTTAACGTCTCTTTCTTTTGAAGGTAAGATTCAATGTGACCTTTGAAAAATGAATTACAATCCCAATAAAACAGCGTAAGGATCTTTGCTTCCGAACAGCATTCTCTCTGGATTTTCTAACATTTCTTTTACTTTCACAAGGAAACTTACAGATTCCTTTCCATCGATGATTCTGTGATCGTACGAAAGTGCTAAATACATAATCGGTCGAATCTCCACTTTTCCATTAATTGCTACTGGCCGCTCAACTATGTTGTGCATTCCTAAAATGGCAGATTGTGGCGGATTGATAATTGGTGTAGATAACATCGAACCAAAAACACCTCCATTGGTGATAGTGAACGTTCCTCCCGTCATTTCATCCGGCGTGATTTTTCCATCTCTCGCTTTGATAGCCAATCGTTTGATTTCTCTTTCGATTTCCGCCAAACTCATCTGCTCAGCATTTCGAACAACAGGAACCATTAATCCTTTTGGTGAAGACACTGCAACACCAATATCAGCATAATCGTGAAAAATAACCTCGTTTCCGTCAATCATTCCGTTCACAGCTGGGTATAAATTCAATGCTTCTGTTACTGCTTTTGTAAAGAATGACATGAAACCCAAATTAACATCATGATGTTTCGCGAAAGCATCTTTGTATTTTGCCCGTAAATCCATGATTGGTTTCATATCTACTTCATTGAAAGTAGTTAACATCGCTGTCGTATTTTTTACAGCTACTAATCTCTCAGCAATTTTACGACGCATCATGGACATTTTCTCACGTTTTTGTTCACGTGATCCGCCCCAACCTTGCGCTGCATCTGTAGAAAATCCTGCGGCCATTGCTGCTACAACATCTTGTTTAGTTATGCGTCCATCTCTTCCTGATGCAGTTACTTTTGATGTATTAATTCCATTTTCAGCAATGATTTTAGCTGCTGCCACAGATGGAGTTCCACTTGCATAAGAAGCGGATTTTTCGTTCACTGGATTTGGACTTGGAACCACGACTGCCGCTACTGGAGCAACTGCTTGTTCAGTTTTTACATCCGCTACCTTTTCAGTTTTAGGGGCACTTCCCGCAGGACGAGCTGCAGAGGTGTCAATTAAACAAACTACAGCTCCCACTTTTACAGCATCCCCTTCTGCCGCTTTTAAAGTGATAATACCACTTTCTTCTGCAGGTAATTCCAAGGTAGCTTTGTCAGAATCTACTTCTGCAATCGCTTGATCTTTTTCTACGTAATCACCATCAGCTACTAACCATTGAGCAATTTCAACTTCTGAAATTGATTCACCTGGACTCGGAACTTTCATTTCTAATACTGACATATTGAATATATTTTTAAACTCTATAATTTCTAAATTCTTATTGACAATTTGCAATCTGCAATCTGCCAATTTGTAATCCTATGCTTTTACTGAAGCGAATTTAAACAACTCGTCAAACAATAATTTCAATCGTTTTTTGTGCAGTTGAGATGAACCTTCTGCGCATGCTGCGGATGGATTTCTTGAAATACCTATAATTGGCAAGTGTCTCAATGCCATTGCGAAGTATGTCCAAGCTCCCATGTTAGCAGGCTCTTCTTGAGCCCATAAAACATTTGAAGCATTTTTATATTTAGCAAGAATTGCATCAATTTGAATCTTTGGCAAAGGATATAATTGCTCAACACGAACGAAAGCCATATTTTCAACTTCCAATTCTTTTGCTTTTGCTTTCATTTCATAGTAGAACTTACCAGAACAAAAAACAACTGTATCGATATTTGCAACAACTGCTGCAGTATCATCAATGACCTCCTGGAAACCTCCTTTCGCCATTTCATCTAAACTAGAAACAGCTTCTGGGTTACGTAATAATTGTTTTGGAGAAAAGACAATCAAAGGTTTTCTAAAATCACGCTTCATTTGTCTTCTTAATAAATGAAAATGATTCGCTGGTGTCGATGTATTAACAACTTGAATATTGTCATCAGCACATTGAACTAAAAACCGTTCCATTCTTCCACTTGAATGTTCAGCACCCTGACCTTCGTAACCATGCGGTAATAATAACACCAAGCCACTTTGCGTATCCCATTTATCTTCTCCAGCAGTGATGAATTGGTCGATCATTATTTGAGCTCCGTTAAAGAAATCTCCAAATTGTGCTTCCCAAATAGTTAACCCTTTTGGAGAAGCTAATGAATATCCGTATTCAAAACCAAGTACTCCGTATTCAGATAATAATGAATTATAAATTGAGAAAGTAGCTTGCGTATCACTTAATAAATTCAACGTCACCACTTCTTCTTCTGTATCTTCCGTTTTTACCACAGCATGTCTGTGAGAGAAAGTGCCTCTTTCAACATCCTGACCTGAAACACGAACAGGATGACCTTCCTCTACTAAAGTAGCATACGCTAGCATTTCAGCAGAACCCCAATCTAATTTATCTGTTTTGATAGCGTTTAATCGATCATCAAATATTTTAGAAATTTTACGGAAGTATTTTTTTCCTTCGGGAAGTGTGGACAATTTTATGCCCAATTCCAACAATTTCTTTTTGTCAACTCCTGTATCAATAGAAGAATCAAAATCAGAAGGAACACTATGTCTATATCCTTCCCAAGTTTTACTCAAGAAATCATACACCAATGCTTTATCATTTTTACGCGATATTTCATATTCAGCATCTAAATGAGTATTAAAATCTTCTTCCAATTTTTTTGCCACTTCTTTTGTGATAACACCCTCTTTCTCTAATTGATCAAAATAAATGTCTTTTGGATTCGGATGCTTTGCAATTAAATCATATAATTTTGGTTGAGTGAATTTAGGTTCATCACCTTCATTGTGTCCATATTTTCTATAACACAACAAATCAATAAAAACATCTCTACTAAATTGTTGACGGTATTCCATCGCGATTTCCATTGTTTGCACAACCGCCTCCACGTCATCGCCATTTACATGAAAAACGGGACATAAGGTAGTTTTCGCAACATCTGTACAATACGTTGAAGATCGACCATCTGTGAAATTCGTTGTAAATCCTACTTGGTTATTGACAACAATGTGAATGGTTCCTCCAGATCTATATGCATCTAATTGAGCCATTTGCAATACTTCGTAAACGATTCCTTGAGCTGCAACAGCAGCATCACCATGAATCATTACCGGACAAATTTTAGTTTCGTCTTTTAAAATGTGATCTATTTTTGCACGTGCAATTCCTTGTACAACCGGATCAACAGCTTCTAAGTGTGAAGGGTTAGGTGACAATGTTAGACCAATCGTTTTGCCATTTTTTAATTTTACTTCAGAAGTATATCCTTGGTGGTACTTCACATCTCCATCAAACGTATGGTCGATATCAAATTCTTTTCCTTCAAATTCAGAAAAAATATCTTTGGGTCGTTTTTCAAAAATATTAATTAATGTATTTAAACGACCCCGGTGAGCCATTCCCATTACGAAATATTCAATTCCTAGGTCTGAACCTTTAGAAATTAATGTATCTAAAGCAGGAATTAAAGCTTCTCCACCTTCAATTGAAAACCGTTTTTGTCCAACAAATTTCTTTCCTAAATACGCTTCGAAATTCGTCGCTTGATTTAATTTTTTATAAATTTCCATTTTTCGATTTGCATCGAATTTTGGACGATTTTTTAATTCAACTTTGTGCTTTAACCATTCTACTCGATCGGGAGCGCGTATGTACGCAAATTCTATTCCAATCGAAACACAATATGTATCTTCTAGATGAGAAATAATATCTTTTAAACTTGCTGCACCAATACCCGTTTCTTCACCTGCTTGAAAAACAGTATCTAAATCAGATGCTTCTAATCCAAAGTTTTCAATTGCTAAAGTTGGTGCGTATTGTCTTCTTTCACGAACAGGATTTGTATGTGTAAATAAATGTCCACGTGTTCTGTATCCATTAATGAGATTAATAACCTTGAATTCTTTCTGAAAATTTTCAGGAACGCCAAAGGCCTCACCGGAGGTAATTTCACCTCGGTCTTCATAATTAGTACGAGCAAAATCAAAGCCTTCAAAGAATTTTTTCCAGCCTAAATCCACGCTTTCTGGATCTTGTTGATATGATTTATACAAATGATCAATCGCTGTGACATCTGCATTCCCTACGTATGTTACTTTATCCATATCTATTTTATGCTCAATAATATACTGTAAAGTTAAATAATTCTATGGTTATAAGTAAGACATTTTGCGATTTAATTTATTGGAATAACATTGCAGCTAAAATTGAAGTTAAGTTGTGTCAATAAATTTATTTCAGTAGTAAGCTCAATCTTCTGCAAAGTCTAACGCTTCTTATTAAAAACGAAACGTCACCCCGCCCATTACTTGAAAACCTTGAACAGGATTGTTATACCACCTTTTATAGCGCTGAGCTGCTACATTGTTACATTGTAAAAAAGCTGAAATTCGAGGATTATATCGATATTCCATTCCGAGATTAACATCGGTTATAAATCCAAGACTTTTTGCAAATTGAGTATTTTCCACAACCACGTCATCCTCCATTTTATACACTAATGCTTTTCTTCCTCCCTCTAAATTAACATCCAAATTCACTAAAAATTTATCGTATAAATTATAGCTACCTCTTGTAACAATTTGAAATTGAGGTAAGTTCCAAGCATATGAATTGTTATTTAAAGAATAAGAATAATAACGCCCAATTGCGTCAATTTTTAACTTCTCAAGTAATTGATACGACATTGATCCTTCAATAGTTACGAGATTCAAGGTGTCAAAAATAATATTGAATTTGTTTCCCAATGAATAGGTTGTATCCGTTACAAAAAGCGCTTTATTTTTTATATGAGCAAAACTAGCACTCGCATTAAAGCTAATTCTTTTCGATAATGTCCCTTTGATACCAAAATAAATGTCAGCCACTTTATTCTCATTTTTCATTGCCACATTGGATAATAAAAATTCATTCTCCAGTGTAAGTGTTTTGTACGTATTTTGCTTCATACCACCTTTTACCCCAAGATACGGGATAAACATATCACTGAAAAACGAGTATTTTACTTCAGCAACTGGATAAATATAAAACTTTCCTGTAGCATTTACATCAAGGGTAAGATCTATCCCAATTTTCGCCTTAAATCTGTTGTTTTTTGCAAACGTTACAATGGATGGAGTTAAATTAATTAAGGTATTATTTATTACAATTCCAGTGTCTAAAATTGTAATACTTGTATCAGCAACTCCATATTTGTAGCCATTATACCGCACATTAAAATCAGTAGAAAATAACTCTTTTCCCATTTTATAGCTTAATGTTGAAGCTAAGGCAAAATAATTTTCACGCGCTCTCCAAAGGGCCAAACTATCTTGCAGAGGTTTCTTAGATTGAAAATTATTATACGTTACGCCAATTTTATAATTTACAGAAGCACTGTCTTTTTTATGAGAGGCAAACGAAAATGTACCGCCTGCATCACTAAATCTTTGAGCGATGCTATCTCGATCCAAAGATTCATTTTTTATTCCATAGTAATGAAAGCCTTTATTGTTGTAATGAGCGTCTCCACTTAAGGTGTAATTTTGCTCGTTGATACCTCCAAAAAGCTTGATGGAATTTCTATCAAATTGAGCTGGAGCATATCCTGGAATTTTTCCAAAAGAACTTAAGTGTTTTAAATGTGCTCCGTACACAAATTTGCGAGAACGCGTGCCGTCAAAATAAAATTCTCCAAGAGGCATTAAAGCGCTGCCAATCCCAGCTTTGACATATGAATGATACAACTGCTCTATCTTTGGTTCTAATTTTACTTTTGCTGGTTCAATTTGTTCTAATTCAATACTCGTTTTTTGCTGCAGTAGAAGCAAAGGATACGATGTTACTGGTGTCGACAAAATTGTGTCAATAATTTTAGGGCTTCCCGAAATTCGAAAAGCTAGCGGCACAATTCGATTGACGTCAATATCTATAATAACGGGCTTGTCGCCTTGTGTAAAAGCACAATTTTCAATCAAAATAGTAAAACTGAAAAATAGATATACGAATATTAAGGTTTTCTTTCTCATTTGTTTTCTTCGATTACTTCAATTTCTGACGCACTTTTTTCAGGAACTTCCTTGTCTGTGTTTTTCAATTGCATTAATTCATTCCACATACTATTCGCCTCTTCAATTATACCATCTGTTTGGTCCGTATAATGGTCAATGATTGATTGTAATATTTGTTCAGCCTGAAATAAATCCTCCTTTATTACTTGAATTTCTGCTTGTAAAAGCAATCCTTTTGCAACCCAATAATTATAGGTTGGTTTCATTTTTATCAAACTTTTTATTTCCGCGTCCGCTTTATCATACTCTTGTTCAAGGAAAAATATTTCAGCGATTAAAAATTTTGCTTCAGCACCTTTTTCTGTCGTTGTATTTTTAGTTATCCATTCCAATGAATTTTTTGCGTCTGGATAATTTTTTAATGAGTAATCTGATAGGCCTTTTATGTATTCTGACTCCAGTCTTATTTTTGCATCAATCTGAGAGTTTTCTACTACGATTTTAGAATAATTTACTGCCTTTTCCCAGTTTTCAAGTAAGAAATAACTGCGCATTAAACCTAATTGTGAATTGTAAATAATCCCTGGAGTCGAACTTGACTGCTCTAATCGCTCATAATAAGGAATCGCTTCTAAATATTTATCCGAATTGAATAAGTATTTTGAAACTCTCAATGCAGCAGTCTCTGTGTACACATTATTTGGTTCTTCCAATGTTTGCTGATATAGCGGAATAGCAAGTTCGAAATTATCTTGTTTATAATAACAATTGGCAAGATAATATTTTGAATCTATAGCATACAAACCTGTTGGGTATTTTGTTAAGTACTTTTCAAACAACGAAATAGTATTGGCTAGAGGTTTAAGCGTATCTCTATAACTTGCTAGTGCGGGAGAATAATAAAGGTCCTCTTGTTGATCTTTCGTCAAGCCTGCGCATGGATATTGTTCGTTGACTTCGATTACTTTTTCAGGCTGATTTAATGCTTTATAAATCGCCATTAATCCTTTCGCTCCTTCTTCACAAATATCTCTATCCGAACCACTTTCAAGTAAAATTTGCTTAAACGATTCTTCAGATTTTGAATAATCTCCCTTTTTAAAATAGATATCTGCTACTTCTATTTTGGCTTGTTTTACTAAAATATTTGAGGGATAATCCGTAATTATCAATTCAAAATAAAGTTTTGCTTTGTCATATTCTTCAATTCCTTTGTAGGTAGTTGCCAAATTTTCAATCGCAGGAAGCACATATTTAGATTCCTTGTGATTGGCTATCAAGTCTTGAAGGTGAGCTATTTGATTGGCTGTTCCGTTTCCACTTTCTGTAAAGGAGTATGCTTTTGCAACGAAAAACAACGCTTGGTCCTCATACCCAGATTTTAATTTTAATACTTCTAAATAATACTTAATCGCACTCTCATTCTGTCTTGTTGCATAAGCCCCATCTGCAATACGCATATTTGCATCCGCTAATTTCCGCTTATCTTTTAAGTTGGATTGTTGTGTATACAGAATAAACGATTCCATGCCAAGTAAGGTGTCATGCTTTGCAAAATAAGCATAACCAATGTTATAATAAGCATCACATTTAAGGGCGTAAGACAATGTCGCTGGTAAAACCAAAAATGCTCTAAAACCTTGTATAGACTTTTCATATTTGCCCATATGAAAATAAGCATCTGACGCCCAAAATTTAGCTTTTCCAATTAATACCGCATCGATAGGGTATTTTTCCACCAATTCGAACGCT